>NZ_JBFTLD010000125.1:0-18329 GCF_056396265.1 Allobosea sp. 05T422_2
CAACCGCGCCGCCTCGATCATGGAGCGCATGGAGAACGAGGGCATCGTCGGCCCCGCCAACCACGCCGGCAAGCGAGAAATCCTCGTCGAGGCCAGCGCGTCGCCTTGATCTCCATCTCCAGCGGGCGGAGACGTCGCTGCCGCGCTGGCAGCGACGTGCGTGACCGACCTCGTCTGCTGCCGGTTGGGAACGCAGACCCCTCGCCCGTTCGGCGCGGCAAGCGAAGACTGGTATGTTGCGCAACCGATGCGGTTACTATGCGGCCGTAGCTTCGCTCGCACCGGAGGCGACGATGAACCGAGCCGTTCTGTCATTGATGCTGATGTTGGCCGCGGATCTTGCGTTGGCTCAGCCCCGGCCCTCCACCGTCAACAGGCCCTGCAGTGCCAGCCGGCACGATGTCATTGCCAACGGCGCCATCGTGCTCGGTACCGGTGGCTACACCTATGACCGCTTCGTGCGCGACCGCAGTTTCTGCGAACTCGATGAATATGCCGATCCCGCCTGGGTTCCGAGCCGCGACACAGCGAGCTGCTTCGTCGGCTATCGCTGCAAGAGCGGGATGTATGACTAGGCAGGAGCGAAGTCCCCGCGCACGGCAAGGCCGCGCGCACCTTCGTCTTTCCCATCCCTTGCGCGGAAGACAGTCTGAGCGGCCGTTCCACGTCTGGGGCGAGCGGACATGCATCTCGGCCCGGCAACCCGCAACCCTACGACGCTGAAGCTGACATTAGGCTGACACGTCATGTCAGGTTTGCGAGCCGAATTGTCGGGTAAAACGGCGCCTGAGGTTCCCGCCAGGAGCCCGCTGAACTTCGCTGCGCAGACCTTTCCGAAGACGGACACGCGACGGGCATCACTCCAGCAATTGAAACCGGGGAGCTTCGTCAGGTGGCCGAACCTATCGTTKGGCGGAACTTGAGTGGAGGGAGGAACGCGTCATGGGATATGCAGTCGATCCTTACGGCCCGGCACGGAATACCGCTCTGCTTGCGAGCATCACCGCGCTGGAGGCAGCCGTGATCGTGATCCTCGGACAGGTGGCGCTGCTGGGAGCCGATTCCGTAGAAGAGGCCCATGTCACCCTCGCGGAACTCCGGGCCCATTGCGAGCAAGTGAGGGAGACCTTGCTGTCGATGGCGGTGCCGCGCAATGAAGCCGACTCGGTTATCTTCAGCACGAGCTTCACCAGAGAGCTCGACCACATCTTCGGGGCCATTCGGTTCCGCAAGGCGACATCGCAATGATATCGCAAAGCTCCTGAGGCAGATGCCATCGCGCGGGATCCCAAGCGGTGGCGACCTCTCCTTCCGAACGGGCGCCGCCGATGCCTGGCATGGCGCCCCCCGCGTCCCGGATCTCACTCCGGTTGAGCCAGAAGCGGCCTCATCGCTTCATTGATCCAGTGCCATTCGGAGCCGGCCGGGCCTCCTGCATCGTCGCCGCGCAAGATGGCGAGCAGTTGCTGATAGCGGATCGAACGGGCGTGGTGTTTCCGATACTGATCGAGATGCCAGTCCAGGAAAGCCCGATCGGGAGCGCGGTTCATTGCGCGGGCTGAGTCTTCAAGCCATTCCCGCGCGATCGCGGCACCGCTTGCGGAATCCGGTTTTGCGCTGTCGTCCATCGCGGCGCGAACCTTGGCGAGGGTCCGGTTCGCGGCTTCGGCATAGGCGGCGGGGTCGAACTCAGCGGTCGACATGGCCCCAGCATTCGCCCGCATCTCGGCCATGTAGCTTTCATCGGTGATGATCACCGTAAGCTCGGCCCAGGCATCGATCTGCGCGGGCGTCGGATCGTCCGGGAGCTCGGGTGTGCTGGCCTCGATCATCTGGCGCTTCCAGGCATCGTCCATCTGCGCGCCTCCGGCGACCTCGTCGTAGAAGCGCTCGACCAGCAGGCGGAACTGGGCATTGGAAAGGGTCGTCACGGTCCATAATCTCCTGAGATCGGTTTCGGTGGGGTCTGGCGACTTCAAGGTCGCGCGCAGGACGGCGGCGACACGGCGCTGCGAGGCGATCTCCGCCTCCAGCGCGCGAAGGCGCATGGTCAGAACGTCCGTCAGCGAAAGCCGCCTCGACAGGAACTTTCGGATGACTGCGAGGCCCAGCCCGATATCGCGCAGCGCCCGGATCAGATCGAGACGCGCGACATCCTCCGCGGAATACACACGGTAGTTGCTGAAAGTTCGCGTCGCCGGCGGCAGCAATCCGCTGTCCGAATAGAACCGAATCCGCCTGACCGAGACGCCGCTGAGCTTTCCAAGCTCGCCAATCGTGTGCCGTTCTTCCTTCATGGCGTCGTCCTAGGGTCTCCACCGGATGGAGGGTCAAGCGCTGCCGGAACTGGCGGCCGACCAATTCCGGGTATCCGCGCATTGCAGCGCCTCGCGACGCTGCTCTACCGTGCGGCYCATGCCGCGCCGCGGCAGGAACAGGAGCGCCCGCGATGGTCGGCGAACGCAGCGACATATTTGGGTTTGCGCCCGCCCATGATGCGCCGATCCCCTATCTTCAGCGCGTTAGCACCTACTATCAGGCGCTGGGATATGGTCAGCCCTACGCATGGGCGCATTACGCCGCGGTGCCGTTTCAGGCTTTGGCGAGGCCTCTTTCTGAGTGCCGGGTGACGATCATCACGACGGCTGCCCCCTACCAACCGGACAAGGGCGATCAGGGGCCGGGAGCGCCCTACAACGCTGCAGCCAAGTTCTATTCCGTCTATTCCGCCGATAGCGGCGAGGAGCACGACCTGCGCATCGCCCATGTCGCGATCGACCGCACGCATACGACCGCCGAAGATCTCGGGAGCTATTTCCCGCTGGCCGCATTGCGCCAGGCGGCGATCTCAGGGCGGCTCGGCTCGATTGCACCGCGCTTCCATGGCTTGCCGACCAATCGCAGCCACCGCGTGACGCTCGAGGTCGATTGCCCGGAGATCGTCGCCMGCTGCAGGGCGGATGCGGTCGATGCAGCGATTCTGGTGCCGAATTGCCCCGTCTGCCATCAGAGCGTCAGTCTCGCCGCCAGGGCGCTGGAGGAGAATGGCATCGCGACCGTTGTCATGGGTTGCGCCAAGKACATCGTCGAATATGTCGGTGTGCCGCGCTTCCTGTTTTCGGATTTTCCGCTCGGCAATTCCGCGGGGCGACCGAACGACCGCAGCTCCCAGGACGTCACGCTCGATCTGGCTCTGGCCACCCTGGAGCGGGCACCGGCGCCACGGACCACGGTGCAGTCCCCCTTGATCTGGAGTTCCACCCCGGACTGGAAGTTGCACTATTGCAATATCGAACGTCTTTCGCCCGATGAGATCCGGCAGCGACGGGCCGCCTTCGACATACAGAAGGAGACCGCCAGGGCAATCCGTGAACAGGCGCCGGGTTGAAGCCTCCGCTCTGGCGTGAAGCAGCGGCAACGCCGCAGAGCGCCGCTCGCAATTGACGATACCGCCGGATCTGCCGCAGGCTTTCGCCAGAAATCGCCGCCCTGCCCCTGGGCCGGATCAGAGCGATGCCTTGGAGGAGCGCGGCTGATGACGGTTGGCAAGGATTTGGCAGATGCCGCGAACGTGCCCGGGAGCGACGCGTGCGTGCTGCGCCACATGCTCGAGCGCCAGGCCAGGACAAATCCGGATCGGCGCTTCGTCCAGTTCTGGCCCGGCGCGACCTGGAGCTATGGCGAAACGCTGCGACAGGTGCGTTTGCACGCTGCCGCCCTTGCCGCGGCCGGCGTGAAGCAGGGCGACCATGTGCTGTGCTGGATGGGCAATGGCCCCGACCTGCTGGCGACCTGGTTCGCGATCAACTTTCTCGGCGCCGTCTATGTCCCGCTGAACACTGCCGCGCGCGGCCGCCCGCTSGAATATGTGCTCGACGATGCTGACGCGGCGTTGATGGTCGGCCATCGGGCGCTGGTACCAAGGTTGGCGGAGGTCAATCCYGGCAAGCTGCGGCAGGTTCTGCTGGTCGGCGAGAGCGAGCAACGGGAGCCGCAGCTCGCAGGCGTCACCGTCGCCCCGTTCGAGCTCCCCGCCGTGGTTGCGGACGATACCCTGGCGCTGGAGCGTGCGATCGAGCCCTGGGACACCCAGGCGATCATGTACACCTCCGGCACGACCGGCAATGCCAAGGGCGTGGTGTCGTCCTATGTCCAGCTCTACACGATGGGGCCTGACGCATTCGACTGCATCGGCCCCGAGGATTGCTGCCTGGTCTGCGGCCCGATCTTCCATTGCGGCTCGACGCTCTATGTCTATGCGATGCTCGCCTGCGGCGGATCGATCGGCATGGTCCGCGAGTTCCGCACCGCCGATTTCTGGGATGCCGTTCGCGGTACCGGCAGCACTCTGGYCTTGCTGCTCGGCGTCATGGCGACGTTCCTGCTGAAGCAGCCGGCCAGTGCGTCCKACCGGGAACACCCCCTGAAGAAGGCCTTCATCGTGCCCTTCGGCGAGGACGCCGTCTCGTTCCGCGAGCGCTTCGGCGTCGATCTGCACACCGTCTACAACATGACGGAGATAGCCAGTCCGCTCAGTGCCGGCCCCGGCATTTCAGAGCAAGGCCTGGCAGGCTTGCCGCGACCCTGGTTCGAATTGCGGGTCGCTGATGCTCATGACTGCGAAATGCCAAGGGGCGAGGTCGGCGAATTGCTGGTTCGCTCGCACCGGCCGTGGGCGCTGATGAAAGGCTACTATGGGAATGCCGAGGCGACGGTCGCGGCKATGCGCAATGGCTGGTTCCACACTGGCGACGCCTTTCGCCAGATGCCGGATGGGCGCTTCTTCTTCGTCGACCGGCTCAAGGACGTGATCCGCCGGCGTGGCGAGAACATTTCCTCCTTTGAACTGGAGAGCGAGATCCTGGCCCATCCCGGGGTTCGCGAGGCGGTTGCCGTCGCGGTGCCGAGCGAGCATGGCGAGGATGAGGTCCTGGCCGTCGTCACCCCGATTGCAGGCGGCGCACTCGACCAGACCGAGCTTGTGAGCTTCCTGGCGGAGCRCATCGCGCATTACATGGTGCCGCGCTTCATCCGCATCGTAGACGAACTTCCAAAGACGGCGAGTGGCAAGCTGCAGAAGCATGTTCTGCGCAGCGAAGGCGTCACGGCCGATACMTTCGACCGTGACGCCGCCGGGATCCGCATCAGAGCCGAGCGGCTCGGCTGAGCCGCTCGGTGCGTTGGATCATCGGACCGGATACCGATCCGATGATCTCGCCTTTCGTGTGGGCACCGCTTGCCCGAGAACCACAATCCAGTCTCGGGCCGATGCCTCCAGTTCATCGGACCKGATATCGTATCCAGTCCGATGATCTAACCCGTTGTCTTTGCATCGGCTTTGCCCCGAAAACCGCAATCCACTTTTCGGGCCGATGCTTTAGAGCGGCTTCAGATTGGCCTCGATCTGCCGGCGCTTCGGTTCCAGGAACGGCGGCAGCGCGAGCTTTTCGCCCATCGTTTCGGCCGGCTCATCGGTTGCGAAGCCGGGACCATCGCTGGCGATCTCGATCAGGATTCCATTTGGCTCACGCAGATAGAGCGAACGGAAATAGAAGCGATCGACCGGTCCGCTATTGGGATAGCCGGTCGCGCGCAGGCGCTCCGCCCACTCATCGTACTCGCCGAAGGTCGGCGTCCGCAGCGCGAGATGGTGGACACCGCCCGCCCCTTCGCGTGCCTGCGGCAGGTCGGGCTCGACCGCGACATGCAGCTCCGCCGCCGGCCCGCCATCGCCGACCTTGAAGACGTGGATGTCGCCGGTCGCATGAGCCGCGTCGCGATAGTCCGCAATGCGCTCGAGGCCGAGCAGCTTGCCCAGCACGAGCTCGGTCCGCTCCAGCTTCGGCACGGAAATCGTCACCGGGCCGAGGCCACGGATCTGATGTTCTGTCGGCACGGAACTCCTGTCCCAGGCCACGAAGGGAATCGCACCGCCATCGGCGATCAGCGTCAGGCGCTGGCCTTCCGGATCCTCGAAATCAATCGCGGCGCGGCCATTGATGGCGCGGATATCCGAAACCGCGACGCCAGCCGCCGTCAGCCGCTCGCGCCACCAGTCCAGCGACGTCTCGTCACCGACGCGCAGGGCGGTGCGGGTAATCGAATGGGTGCCGCGCTTGGCCGGAGGAGCCGGCCAGTCGAAAAAGGTCAGATCGGTGCCGGGCGAGCCGGCGCCGTCGGCGTAGAACAGATGATAGGCCGAGGTGTCGTCCTGATTGACCGTTTTCTTGACCATGCGCATGCCGAGCGTCTCGACATAGAAGCGCCGGTTCTGCGGCGCGTTGGCCGAGATTGCGGTGACGTGATGGATGCCCGTGAGCTTCATAGGTGACCTCCTGATCGCTTCCTTGGCCCGTTGGCCAGTGTTCGCAGCAGAGATAACCGCTTTCGAATGCAACAACAGATCACGTGTTGCCACGACGACGTTGCGAAAATGCAATGATCTGGACTCTGCCTGTCCCTGTGAGTGGGTCAGGCGGGTTGCCCCGTCATTCCCACGATACAGGTCCGGCACGAGCCGGGGCCATTGGTTCTCGAACGAATGGTGGCCGGCGAGGTTCCGGGTTGCGATCCGGCTCAGCCCGTCGTCAGGATTCGCCGGCCGGTGCCTTCGAGCACCACGCAGGTTAGCTGCCCCGTTTCATAGGCGCGTGTGTCGATACCGATCCGGTTCGGGCGGATGACGGGCGCAGTCGTCGGCGTATGCCCGTGAACCACGACGAAACCGAAATCCTCTTCGCTGTCGAGAAATTCGTGCCGGATCCAGAGCATGTCTTGCTCGGATTGCTCGCCGAGCGGAATGCCCGGGCGGATGCCGGCATGCACGAAGAGATAGTCACCGCAGCGCCAGTTCAGGGGCGCCTGCGCGATGAATGCGGCGTGGTCGGCCGGTTGCGCTGCGAAGAAACGCTGCACGATCTGACGGCACGCCAGATCTTCCTCGACCTCGTCGAACTCGGCCACGTCGATGCCGTAGGATGCCAGCGTCTCGACGCCGCCAAACCGGCACCAGCGCAACACGAGATCGGGCGCATGGCGAATGCCGAGCGTGTAGTCCTCATGATTGCCGCGCAGCGTGACGAGCTCACGTTCACGCCGCTTGTCGATGAGATGAGCGATCACGCCAGAGGAGTCGGGACCGCGGTCGATATAGTCGCCAAGCATGACCTGGATGACGCGCTTGCCTGAGGCTGAACGGGCATCCGCTTCGATCTGGGCCTCGATCTCGCGCAGCAGATCGAGGCGGCCATGGACGTCGCCCACCGCATAGATGCGCAGGCCGTCAGGTATTGCCGGCTGGCGGCCGGCGAGCGGCGGGTTGGCGGCATCCATGGGCTTGGCTCCGGCGGTATCTGATCGCCGGGCCTTGTCGCCCGTCGTTTCGCGCGCGGCAAGGGCGAATGGCTAATGTGCGTCCGCGTGCCGCCCCGGCTTGGCMTTGAGCTTGAGCTCGGTCAGATCCTCGCGCTCGCGCGGCGTGTTGCGCATGAGCTGGTCCTTGCCGGGCTGGTACTGCACGGGTTGCGGGGTATCGACGCCATACCAGGCCGCAGCGCGCAGCACGAAGGACGGGTCCGCCAGATGCGGGCGCCCGAGCGCCACGAGATCGGCGCGACCGGAGGCAATGATCGTGTTCACCTGATCGGCCGTCGTGATGTTGCCGACGCACATGGTGGCGATGCGCGCCTCGTTGCGGATGCGGTCGGAATACGGCGTCTGGAACATGCGGCCATAAATCGGCCGGCTGTCATTGACGGTCTGCCCGGTGGAAACATCGACGAGGTCACAGCCTTCCCCGGCAAAGGCGGCCGCAATGGCGACGGAATCCTCAGGCGACAGGCCGCCTTCCTTCCAGTCCGTCGCCGAAATACGAACGGACATCGGCTTCTCCCGCGGCCAGGCCTCGCGCAGCGCCCGAAACACCTCGAGCGGGTAGCGCAGGCGGTTCTCGAGCGAGCCGCCATAGGCGTCCGTCCTGTGGTTCGTCAGCGGCGAGAGGAAGCTCGCCAGCAGATAGCCATGGGCGCAGTGCAGCTCCAACATGTCGAAGCCTGCCCGCTCGCCGCGCTCGGCCGCGGCGACGAACTCGGAGCGCACGCGATCCATGTCGGCGCGCGTCATCTCGCGCGGCACCTGGCTCTCGGGATAATAGGGCAGAGGCGAGGCCGAGATGATCGGCCAGGCCCCTGCGGGAAGCGGCCGGTCCATCCCTTCCCACATCAGCCTGGTCGCGCCCTTGCGGCCGGCATGCCCGAGCTGAAGGCAAAACTTCGCGGCCGAGTTCGCGTGAACGAAGTCGACGATGCGTGTCCAGGCCGCCTCCTGCTCGTCGCTGTAGAGACCGGTGCAACCGGGCGTGATGCGGGCGTCGGGGGCGACGCAGGTCATCTCGCTAACGATCAAGCCCGGACCGCCGATGGCCCGCGAGCCGTAATGCATCAGGTGCCAGTCCGTCGGCAGGCCCTCTAGCGCAGAATACTGGCACATGGGCGAGAGCACCATGCGATTCTCGACCTGCATCTCGCGGAGCCGGAATGGCTGGAATGCGGGTGCCACGGGGGAGCCGTCGCGCTTGCGCCGCGCTGCAGGGCCGACTTCGTCAGCCACCAGCGTGTCGATGGCAGCGGCGAAGGCGGGCGCGCGCAGAGCGAGATTGTCATAGGTGATCGCCTTCGAGCGCGTCATCAGACCGAAGGCAAAGCGCAACGGATCGAAATCCCAGAAGYGACGCAGTTGCTCGAACCAGACCAGCGAGACATCCGCCGCGTGCTGCGTCTTCTCGACCTCTTCGCGCCGGGTCCGTTCGTAGAGCGACAGGGCGGTGGAGACGTCGAGCTTCGCCTTGCCGAAGGCACKATGCAGCGCAATCGCGTCCTCCATTGCCAGCTTGGTGCCGGAGCCGATCGAGAAATGCGCCGTCGCCTTGGCGTCTCCGATCAGCACGACATTGTCCGAGACCCAGTTCTCGCAGCGGATCATCGGGAAATTGCGCCAGAGCGAGCGATTGGTGATCAGCCGGTGACCTTGCAGCTCCTCCGCGAAGACGCCTTCGAGGAAGGCGGCCGAGGCGGCTTCGTCCATGCCCTCCAGGCCAGCCTTCGCAAAGGTCTCGGGGTCCGTCTCCAGCACCCATGTCGAGCGCCCGGCCTCGTACTGGTAGCAATGGGCAATGAAGAGCCCGTGCTCGGTTTCCTTGAAGAAGAAGGTGAAGGCGTCGAAGGGCCGGGTCGAGCCCATCCAGGTGAACTTGTTCGGCCTGAGATCGACCTGTGGCCGGAAGCGTTCCCGCCAGCCTTCGCGGATGCGGCTGTTGATGCCGTCGGCCGCGACCACGAGATCGAAATTGCGCTTCAGCGCTTCGATATCATCGGCTTCCGTTCCGAATTTCAGCGTGACGCCGAGTTCTCGGCAGCGCTCCTGCACCAGCATCAGCAGCGAGCGGCGCGAGCAGCCGCAAAAGCCGTTGCCGGAGACACGATGGAGCGTGTCCTTGAAGCGGATCTCGATATCGTCCCAGTAGGCGAAATTGTCGACGATCGCGCCGTAGCTTTCGGGGTCGGCCGCCTTGAAGGTATCGAGCGTCTGGTCGGAAAAGACGACGCCGAATCCGAACGTGTCGTCAGGCTGGTTGCGCTCGAAGACCGTGACGTCCAGCGCCGGCCAGTCACGTTTCATCAGCAGCGCGAAATAGAGTCCGGCAGGACCGCCCCCGACGACCGCAATGCGCATCACCCATCCTCCCCGGCTGTGACGGATATTATTTTAAGCCTGAAATATTTTTTCCTCAAGGGGGATCGCCGTGGCTTCCGCGCGGAAGGCGGGAGCATGTCCAATCCTATACGTATCCGGCGATTGCGGCGCGCAATTCACGATCATGCGCTCGTTCCAAGCCTCGCTTGCAAATTGCTTCAGACCTAAAATATATTGCTCGGCATGAGGAGGCTCGGCGTCATGGACCTGGCGGGACGACATGCTCTGGTGACGGGCGGCGGGCGTGGCATCGGCCGGGCTGTTGCCGGCGCTCTCAAGGCGGCCGGTGCGCATGTCTCGATCATCGGCCGCAGCGCGGCGACCCTGCAGAGCGCCATTGCCGAGGGCGATGCCGACAGCTTCGCGCTCGCCGATGTCACCAATGAGGCAGCCGTCGCGGCGGCGATCGGGACTCTCTCCAGAGAACGGCCGCTGGATATCGTCGTTGCCAATGCAGGCGGCGTCGAGACCGGGCCGTTCCTGAAAAGCGACGCCGAGCGTTTCCGGCGGATGTTCGAGTTGAACCTGATCGGCACGGTCAATGCCTTCCGGGCGGCCCTGCCCGGCATGACCGAGCGCCGCGAGGGGCGGCTGATCGCGATCGCCTCTACCGCCGGGCACCGGGGCTATCCCTATGTCTCGGCCTATGTCGCGGCCAAGCATGCGGTCATCGGGCTGACACGCTCGCTGGCGCTGGAGGCCGCCCGATCCGGCGTCACGGTGAATGCGATCTGCCCCGGCTATACCGATACCGGCATGGTGGCAGACAGCATCGAGGCGATCACAGCCAAAACCGGAAAGCCGGGCGAGCAGGCGCTGGCGGAGCTGGTCAAGGGCAACCCCCAGGGCCGGCTGATCGCTCCGGAAGAGGTCGCGGCAGCCGTGCTCTACCTCTGCGGTCCCTCCAGTGCCGGGATTACCGGCCAGTCGATCCTGATCAATGGCGGGGAGTTCTAGAGCGATGGAAACACCCTCCCCCGGCCTCATTCTCGACCGTGAGACCAAGGCAAGCGAGCGTCCCGGCGATCACAAGGACGAGCTCAGGCTCTGGCTCAGGATGCTGACCTGCTCGACCCTGATCGAGACCGAGATCCGCAATCGCCTGCGCGAGGAATTCAAGACGACGCTGCCGCGCTTCGACCTGATGGCGCAGCTCGACAAATCGACGACGGGCATGACGGTCGGCGAGGTCTCGCAGCGACTGATGGTGTCGAACGGCAATGTCACCGCCGTCGTMGCCGGCCTGCTGGCCGACGGGTTGGTCGACAAGCGCCCGGCCGCTCAGGATCGGCGCGTCCAGGTGCTGACGCTGACGGCGCAGGGCCGCAAGAGTTTTCGCGCCATGGCGGAGCGGCATGAAGGCTGGATCGCCGAGCTCTTCGCCGGCCTCGACCAGCCCGAGATCGTCCAGCTCTTCCGCCTGCTCGGACAGACCAAGGCCTCTCTGCACCAGGCCATCAAGCGCCGCGCCGATGAAGCGGCGGGCCGGGGAGAGAACGCATGAGCATCGCCAACGCCACCATCTTGCCGCTCGCCGGTTTCAAGCCGGCGCATTTCGGTTTAGGCGTTGCCGGCAAGGTCGCGACAGTGACGCTGAACCGGCCGGACAAGAAGAACCCGCTTACCTTCGAGAGCTACCGCGAGCTCACCGATTTCTTCCTCGCCGCGCAGAAGGAGGAAGAGGTCAAGGCGATCGTGATCACCGGAGCCGGCGGTAATTTCTCCTCCGGCGGCGACGTCTTCGAGATCATCGGACCGCTGGTCGCGATGGACACCAAGGATCTGCTCAAGTTCACCCGCATGACCGGAGATCTGGTCAAGGCGATACGCGGCTGCCCGCAGCCGGTGATCGCGGCAATCGACGGCATCTGCGCCGGCGCGGGTGCGATCATGGCGATGGCCTCGGATATCCGCTTCGGCACGCCCGAGACCAAGATCGCCTTCCTGTTCAACCGCGTCGGCCTTGCCGGCTGCGACATGGGCGCCTGCGCGATGCTGCCGCGCATCATCGGCCAGGGCCGCGCGGCTGAGCTGCTCTATACCGGCCGTGTGCTCAAGGGCGAGGAAGCCGAGCGCTGGGGCTTCCTCAACCGGCTCGTCGGCAAGGAAGCGATGCTCGGCGAGGCGCAGGCGCTCGCCGGCGAATTGGCGGACGGGCCGACCTTCGCCAACGCGATGACCAAGCGCATGCTCGAGATGGAGTGGGCGATGTCGGTCGAGGCGGCGATCGAGGCCGAAGCCGTGGCGCAKGCGCTCTGCATGCAGACCGAGGATTTCGCCCGCGCCTATCACGCCTTCGCCGCCAAGCAGAAGCCGGTCTTCGAGGGGAACTGAGATGATCGGGACCGGCATTCTCGGCGATACGCTCGACTGGCCGTTCTTCGAGGATCGTCATCGCGCCTTTGCCAGGGATCTCGCAGAGTGGGCCGATGCCACTCTGCCCGGCCTGCCCCATGACGATGTCGATGCCGCCTGCCGGGCGCGGGTGAAGGCGCTTGGCGAGGCCGGCTTTCTGAGAGCGGTCGTGCCGGCAGCGTATGGCGGGCTCGGCGAGGCGCTGGATGTTCGCACGCTTTGCCTCTCCCGCGAGATTCTTGCTGCACGTGACGGACTCGCGGATTTCGCCTTCGCCATGCAGGGGCTTGGCACCGGTTCGATCTCCCTTGCCGGTTCGGAGGTTATGAAAGCCCGCATCCTGCCAGGCATCCGCGACGGCAGGCGCATTGCAGCCTTTGCCCTCTCCGAGAAGGAAGCAGGCTCGGATGTCGCCGCCATGGCGACGACGGCCGCGCCCGACGGCAACGGCCATGTCCGCATCGACGGCGAGAAGACCTGGATCTCGAATGGCGGCATCGCGGACCACTATGTCGTCTTCGTACGGACGGGCGAGGCGCCCGGCGCGCGCGGTCTCTCGGCCTTCCTGGTCGAGGCCGATACGCCCGGCCTGAGTATCGCAGAGCGCATCGATGTGATTGCGCCGCACCCGCTCGCCACGCTCCGCTTCGATTCCTGCCGTGTCCCGGTCGGCAACCGGATCGGAGGGCCCGGCGACGGATTCAAGGTCGCGATGGCGACGCTCGACATCTTTCGCTCGACGGTTGGTGCCGCGGCGCTCGGCTTCGCCCGGCGCGCGCTGCACGAGACCGTGTCGCACGCCAATGGCAGGAAGCTCTTTGGCGGAACGCTCGGCGATCTCCAACTCTCRCAGGCCGCGATCGCGGACAGCGCGGCCGAGGTCGATGCCGCAGCCCTGCTGGTCTATCGGGCGGCCTGGACGAAGGACAAGGGTGCGCCGCGCGTCACGCGCGAAGCTGCGCTCGCCAAGCTCGTCGCAACCGAGAACGCCCAGCGCGTGATCGACCGCGCCGTCCAGATCCATGGCGGGCTCGGCGTGACCAGGGGCGTCAAGGTCGAGGAGCTCTATCGCGAGATCAGGGCGCTCAGAATCTATGAGGGCGCCAGCGAGGTTCAGAAGGTCGTCATCGCGCGCGATCTCCTGAAGGCGCATGCCATGAGCGGAGGCTGAGATGGCGCAGGCGGAGTTCGTGCGGTCAGGACATCTGGACAGTTTCGCGCGGGACAATCTGCCACCGCGCGACAGCTGGCCCGACCTCAAGGTCACAGATGCCGGCCTCGCCTATCCCGAGCGGCTCAATGTCGCGACCGAACTGCTCGATCGTCATGTCAGCGAGGGGCATGGCGAACGCATCGCCATCATCTCGGACCGCGAGGTCTGGACCTACGCCGAACTCGCCCAGCGCGTGAACCGCATCGCCAATGTGCTGACCCGCGATCTCGGGATGCGGCCGGGCAACCGTGTGCTGCTGCGGGCCGCCAATACGCCGATGATGGTCGCGGCCTATCTCGCCGTGCTGAAGGCGGGCGGCGTCGCGGTCGCGACCATGCCGATGCTGCGCGCCGGCGAACTCGCCTACCCCATCCGCAAGGCGAAGATCACATTGGCCCTGTGCGATCACCGCCTGATCGATGATCTCCGGACCGCCCAGACACAGACACCCGAACTCCCGCGCATCGTGACCTGGGGCGGAGGCACGCCGACCGATCTCGAAGCGCTAATGGCGCGCGCGGGCTATGAGAACGCCACCGCCGCCGATACCGCCCGCGATGATGTCTGCCTGATCGGCTTCACGTCGGGCACCACTGGCGAGCCGAAGGGCACCATGCATTTCCACCAGGATCTGCTCGCCATTTGCGACACCTATGGAGCGCGCGTGCTGAAGGCGGCACCGGAAKACCGCTTCATCGGCTCGCCGCCGCTCGCCTTCACCTTCGGGCTCGGCGGACTCGTGCTGTTCCCGATGCGGATCGGTGCCGCGATGGTGCTGCCCGACAAGGCCGCCCCCGCCGATCTCGTCACAGCAATCGAGCGCCACAAGGCGAGCGTCTGCTTCACGGCGCCGACGGCCTATCGCGCCATGCTCGACAAGCTCGACGGCCGCGATATCTCTTCCCTGCGCATCTGCGTCTCGGCCGGGGAATCCCTGCCCAAGGCGACCTTCGAAGCCTGGCTGAAGCGGACGGGGCTGCCGCTGATGGACGGCATCGGCGCCACCGAAATGCTGCATATCTTCATTTCCGCGCCGCGCGAGGCGATAAGGCCGGGCGCCACCGGCCTGCCCGTGCCAGGCTACGAGGCGCGGATCGTCGACGAGGCCGGCAATCCCCTGCCCGATGGCACGCCCGGACGCCTCGCCGTGCGCGGACCGACCGGCTGCCGCTATCTCGCCGATCCCAGGCAGGCGAAATATGCGCAGGACGGCTGGAACATCACCGGCGATACCTATCTGCGCGATGCGGACGGCTATTTCTGGTACCAGGCCCGTTCGGACGACATGATCATCTCTGCCGGCTACAACATTGCCGGGCCGGAGGTCGAAGCCTGCCTGCTCGCCCATCCCGATGTCGCCGAGTGCGGCGTGGTGGGCGCGCCCTGTCCGGACCGCGGCCAGATCGTCAAGGCCTATGTCGTGCTGCGCGAGGGCATTCGCGGCGATACGGCCCTGGCCAAGGCATTGCAGGAGCATGTGAAGGCGGGTATCGCGCCCTATAAATACCCGCGCGCCATCGCGTTCGTTCCGGCTCTGCCGAAGACGCCGACCGGCAAGCTCCAGCGTTTCGCACTGCGTCAGTTGGCGCTCACCGAGACCTGATTCCCCCAAGAACAGGCCGAAACGGCCGAAGACCGAGGCTCCGCCATGTCGAACCTTCCAGCATCACGCGCAATCCTGCCCGAGGGCTGGCCGGTGCCGCGCGGCTATGCCAACGGCATGGTCGCCGAAGGCCGTGTGATCGTGACCGGTGGCCTCGTCGGCTGGAACGAGCACGGCGTCTTCGCCGAGGGGTTTCTGCCGCAGCTCCGTCAGACCCTCGCCAATATCAAGGCTGTGGTCGAGGCCGGCGGCGGTCGCATCGAGGATATCGTGCGGCTGACCTGGTATGTCACGGACATCGAGGCCTATCGCGCCAGCCTGAAGGATATGGGGCCGATCTATCGCGAGACCCTGGGCCGGCATTTTCCGGCGATGGCGGTCGTTCAGGTCGTCGCGCTGGTCGAGCCGCAGGCGCTGATCGAGATCGAGGCGACGGCGGTGGTCGCGGGCTGAGGACGCCGCGACCCACGCCATCGTGCATCCGGCGAAACGATCTCGATCGATCAGATGCCGGCGCCGTCCTGAAGCGCGGCTGATGGGTGCCTCTGCCACAGCCGGGCGTGAAGGCCGCGCAAGGTCGGGCGCAGGGCGAAGTCGCCGAGCGCGAGGACACCCGAGACGCCGGGCCGGCCGGTCAGTGCAAGGGCTGCTCCGAACAGTCCTGCCGTGCTGAGCAGGCGCCAACTCACGGCGCTCCACCAGAGCCGCCGATCCGGCGTGCCGGGAGCGCCGATCAGGCGGTTGCGCGCCTGTCGCAGGCGGTCGGCCGTACAGAGCGCCTCCGCCGGGTTCAGGCTTCGTCCCGCGCCCGGCTCGGCGACCACGAAACCAAAGGCGACCGTTTCGTTGCTGATCCGATCGATCAGGATAAAGCCGCCGAGATCCCGGCTCTCCTGATAGGGCAAGGTGGCCAGCGGCCGGTCGAGCCGCAGCGTCACCAGGCCGATCCCGTTCATGCGCAGGACCTGCGCCGGCACCGGCTTGAAGCCCTCGATGTCGATGCTGTGATCCAGCGCGCCGATCGTGGCGTTCACGGCCTGGGTCGCGAGCTTCAGCACGAACTGACCGCCCTCCAGCATGGCGCGCTCGCCAGTCCAGAGCAGCCGCGCCCGGAGCTCGCGCCGGACGGGAACCGGGCTCGCCGCGGAAGCGATGACGTCGCCGCGCGAAATGTCGACCTCGTCAGCCAGGGTCAGGGTGACGGCCTGCCCCGCCGCCGCGTTGCTGGCTTCGCCTGACGGGGTAATCAGCCGCGCGATCGTGCTGCTGCGCCCGGACGGCAGCACCGTGACGGCATCGCCGACGCGGGCACGGCCGCGGGCCGCTGTGCCGGCATAGCCACGGAAATCCAGATCGGGCCGGTTCACCCATTGCACGGGCAGGACGAAGCCGGCCTCGTCGCGCGTCTCCTGTTCGACGACGATGGCCTCCAGCAGAGGCAGCAGCGCCGGTCCCTTATGCCAGGGCATCGTGGTTGAGGGGCGCATCACATTCTCGCCGTCCCGCGCCGAAACCGGGATGATGTCGATCGACCTGAAGCCGAGGTTCTTCACGGCCGCGCGATAATCCGCAGCGATCCGGTCGAAGATTGCMTCGTCGTAACCGACGAGGTCCATCTTGTTGATCGCAACCACGACGTGGCGGACGCCGACCAGCGAGACGATGAAGGAGTGGCGCCGCGTCTGCGGCAGCAGGCCTTTGCGGGCGTCGATCAGGATGATGGCGAGATCGGCGGTCGAGGCGCCGGTCGCCATGTTGCGGGTATATTGCTCGTGGCCCGGCGTATCGGCGACGATGAAGCTGCGCTTCTCCGTCGCGAAATAGCGATATGCGACATCGATGGTGATGCCCTGCTCGCGCTCGGCCGAGAGMCCGTCGACSAGMAGYGCGAARTCGGGCKCYGCRCCTTGCGTGCCGAATTTGCGGGAATCGSYGTCGAGSGCGYYGAGCTGGTCGTCGAAGACCGCGCCGGCCTCATAGAGCACGCGTCCGATCAGCGTCGACTTGCCGTCATCGACCGAGCCGCAGGTGATGAAGCGCAGCAGCGAATGCTGGGCGGTTTCGCTCAGTCCGGAGGAATCGTTCGCAGGGAGTGGAGCCGTGGCGCCCGGGCGCTTCTTCTCGGCGGCGACAGCCATCAGAAGTACCCTTCCTGCTTCTTCTGTTCCATCGAGCCGGCGCCGTCATGGTCGATGACACGGCCCTGGCGCTCGGAGGCGCGCGATGAGCGCATCTCGGCGATGATGTCGGTGAGGCTTGCGGCTTCGCTCTCGACTGCGCCGGTCAGCGGGTAGCAGCCGAGCGTCCGGAAGCGGACCATGCGGGTCTCGACGACCTCTCCGAGCGCGAGTTCCATGCGGTCGTCGTCGCGCATGATCCAGGCTCCGTCGCGGTGCACGACCGGACGCGGGGCAGCGAAGTAGAGCGGTACGACCGGTATGTTCTCGAGTGCGATGTAGTCCCAGACATCGCGCTCGGTCCAATTGGAGAGCGGGAAGACGCGAAAGCTCTCGCCCTTGTGCTTGCGGGTGTTGAAGAGCTGCCAGGGCTCCGGGCGCTGGTTCTTCGGATCCCAGCGATGCTCGGCGCTGCGCAGCGAGAAGATCCTCTCCTTGGCGCGGCTCTTCTCCTCGTCGCGCCGCGCGCCGCCGAAGGCGACATCGAACTTGTGCAGGTCGAGTGCCTGCTTCAGCCCTTGCGTCTTCATCACGTCGGTATGGACGCGCGAGCCTGAGGCGAAGGGCCCGATGCCGGCCCTGACCCCGTCCTGGTTGACATGGACGATCAGATCGAGCCCGAGCCGCTCCGCCGTCTCGTTCCGGAAGGAGATCATCTCACGGAACTTCCAGGTCGTATCGACATGGAGCAACGGGAATGGCGGCTTCGCCGGATAGAACGCCTTCAGGGCGAGATGCAGCAGAACGGCGGAATCCTTGCCGATCGAATAGAGCAGCACCGGCTTGTCGCAGGTCGCCACAACCTCGCGAATGATGAAGATCGCCTCGGCTTCGAGCTTCTGCAGATGGCTGAGCTGGATCATGGTCGCGCCTCCGCCGCAGTGGCAGCCTTGGCCCGGACCAGATTCCCGTCCGGCCCGACATGCAGGCCGCATTCCTTGGCCGCGTCGTCTTCCCACCACCAGCGCCCGGCCCGCTCCGGCTCGCCCKGCGCGATCGCACGAGTGCAGGGCTGGCAGCCGATCGAGATAAAGCCTTTGTCGTGCAAAGGATTGAGCGGGATTCCTTCAGCCTTGGAGAAACTCAGCGCGACCTCGCGCGACCAGTCGAGCAAGGGGTTGAACTTGATCAGGCTGCGCTCCGTTTCGGCCTCCGCGAGCGCGACGCCGCCGCGCGCGGCCGACTGGTCGGAGCGCAAGCCGGTGATCCAGATCTCCGCCCCGTCCAGGGC
>NZ_JBFTLD010000126.1:0-18180 GCF_056396265.1 Allobosea sp. 05T422_2
CAGATCGACGGCGATCTGGTCGCTGCCCTCGGCGACCGCAAGCTCCAGCCCGGAATGCCGGTCGAGGTCTTCATCACCACCGAGGAACGCACCGCGCTCTCGTTCCTGACGAAACCCTTCGCAGACCACGCCAACAGGATCTTCAAGGAGAGGTGAAACGGAGCCGACACGAGGGGAGGGGCGTGGCAATGCTTCAGACAGGCGTGGCCCGTGGCCACGATCCCATCAGGGCAAGGCGCCTTGCCAAGCCTGCTTCTAACCGAACGGCCCTGACAGGGTGTCATTCTCGATATCGCCACGCAGTGTAGCTGCTTGGCTGAGACCTTGCACGGCAATGACGGCCTCCAGGCGATTGCGGGCGCGGAGCTTTTGCATCAGCAGCGTCATGTAGCCCTTCACGGTCCTTTCGCTCAGCGACAGGGCGCTTGCGATCTCCCTGTTTCGCTTGCCGCTGGAAAGCAGCCTGACGATCTGATGTTCCCGGGCACGGAAAGTTCGGCATGGGCGCCGGTCGCGTGTTGGCGGGCTTGTGTTTCAGGGCGCCGATGATCCGGGCTGCGAATGAGGGGGAAATGAACACCTCGTCGCGGCGTATTGCATCGATCGCCGTACAGAGTTCATCCGTCGAGCTTGATTTCAGCACGAAGCCGCTGACACCCGCATCAAGAAGCGCGATGGCGAGATTGGTATCGCTCGAGGCGGTGAAGACCAGGACCTTCATTGCTGGCCAGCCCGAGAGAACTTCCAGAAGCGCGCGGAAGGCGTCTCCGGGCATATTGAAGTCGAGGATCATCGCATCGGGGCGGTGATCGGTGGCGATGGAGCGGATGTGCCCGACAGTGGAGCCCATCGCGCTCAATGTCAGGCCGGGTTTGCGCCGGACGAGCGCAGCCATGCCCTCCAGGAGAAGAGGGTGGTTGTCTATGATGGATATTCTGTATTCGGCCATTGATGTTCCCCTGAGGCTGCGGAGAAATCAATTTTTGTGTCTATGAATATTTGAGTGTTGAGAATTTTGTCTGGATTTTGGGGGGCGAATGAATGGGCGTCTCTGCGCATGATCGTTCGAATGATCGAAGCGCGGAGCTGAATTTCACGCCGTCTTGTTGTTGGGAGGATTGGCGGCGAAGGGCGGTCTCTCAAGGAGTTTGCTCCGCAATCTGGCCCTGCACGCGCCCATCTGCATGACCAGCCTGCAGAGTACCACGTGGCAGAGGCCCCACGAAGCGACGTTTCATCCTGCAGAAGCCGATGCAAGCCTGCCGTCGCGGCTGCAGTCCAGTCCGGCCGTCGGAGTTGCCAATGCGTCGGCGAGCCGAGGTTTCGTCCGGTCATCTCTTCTACTGCGGATTCCCGGTTACTGTCTCATATTTGTCTTCGCGTGCTTGGCGTGCGTTGCCTGCAGGGAAATCGGCCGAAGAGCCCATGAATACGGCTCGGGGGCACTGTTGCGCAGACGCTTATTATCCAAGGAATAAGATCACGCCCGATCGAATTTAATTGGAATCGAACGAATCGTTCGCCAAACTCGCGAGGCGTACCAGCAAAGCGTTGCCTACCTCATTATCAGTAGTTGGCGGGACATGGCTCGTACATCCGTAGATGGCAGGAAGCCGCCCCTCTCTAAAAGCCCCAGATGCATTGCGTTGGCTCTGCTTGGGGCGCTGCTGTTGAGCGCCTGCCAGGAATCCGGAATCGTCTCCTTCGAGAAGCAGGTCAACGCCACTCACTCGACGCGTTCGGTCGACGATGACGGCAAAAGGCGCCCCTTCGGACCCTATGCGAGCCTGCCGGACCCGAGTGGCGCCGGGCCGGCGCAGGCCGCCAAGGTCTTTTCGGGGGGAGAGTTCACCGGCAATCCCGACCAGTCGCGGATGCCGAGCGCTCTTCCGCGGGCGTCCGGGGGGCAGACTTATACACTCAATCTCGTCGATGCCTCGGTGACCGAAGGCGCGAAGGCCGTGTTGGGTGATATCTTCAAGACCAGCTTCACCGTCGATCCGAAGATCGAGGGCCGGATCACGATTCAGACGACGAGGCCGGTCGACAGTGCCGGCATCGCTGAACTCTTCGAGGCGTCCCTGCGGACCGTCGGCGCCGCGATCGTTCAGAACGGCAACATCTATCGGGTGGTGACGGCCGATCAAGCGGCGATGGGGGCGAGACTCGGCGGATCGGATAGCGGCGGCCAACAGATCGGGAACTCGGTCAAGGTGGTGCCGATGAGGTACATCGCGGCGACGGAAATGAAGCGCATCCTCGAGCCGATCGTGTCGTTCGGCGGAGTGGTGCGGGTCGACACATCCCGCAATGCGCTGCTGATCTCGGGCACGGCCCAGGAAATGAACTCCATCGAGGAGGCCATTTCAGTGTTCGACGTCAACGCCATGAAGGGTATGTCGTTCGCGCTCGTCCMAGTGCGAGGCGGAGAACCCGATGCCATTGTCGATGGGGTCAACCGCATCTTCTCATCGAATGCCGAAGGCGCGATGAGCGGCATGGTCCAACTGGTGCCGAACGCGAAGCTCAAGTCCATCCTGATCATAGCGAGGCAGCCGCAATATCTGCGTGAGGCCCAGCAATGGGTTCGCCGCCTCGACGATCAGGCCGCCGGGCCACAGCGGGAAATCCACAGCTACGTGCTCCGCAACCGGCAGGCCAAGGAACTCGTGGAGGTCCTGAATTCGATCTTCGCCAATGAGGTTACAGGCGGCGGAGATGCAGGCAGACGCGGCGGGCAGAGGGTGCGCAGCTCCGAGCCGGATGCCGCGGGCGTGCCGGGCCAGCTGGCCCAGGCCACGGGATTCTCGGGTGGCGGCTCGGGCGGTGACCGATTCGCAGGCGCTTTCGGGGGCGGCGCAGCACGCCGCAGCTTCGACATGTTCTCGGGCCTGCCCATCGGCGGTGCGACCCTGGCCACGGGAGGCCAGGAGAATGGCGCTGCCTCCGAAACGGCCGCGACGGGGTTCGGAGCGGGTGGGCCGGGCGGCGAGCCGCGGATCAAGGTCGTGGCCGACCCGGCGCAGAATGCGCTTCTCATCCTCGCCTCCCAGGAAGACTTCAAGCGGGTGGCCCGGGTCATCGCCAATCTCGACATCGTTCCCAATCAGGTCCTGATCGAGGCGACGATCGCCGAGGTGACGCTGAACGACGACCTCAAATTCGGCGTCCGCTGGTTCTTGCAGAACCAGCGCGGCAATCAGACGGGAACCTTCACCAACGCGATCGACGGGGCCATCAGCGCCGCGTTCCCGGGCTTMTCCTACGTTTTCAGGGCAGCCCAGGCCAACGTCACGATCAATGCGCTCGCCGAGGTCGGGCGGGTCAACGTTCTCGCTTCGCCGAGTCTCATGGTCGTCGACAAGAAGACCGCGACCCTGCAGATCGGCGATCAGGTGCCGATCACGACCCAGTCTGCGGTGAGCGTGCTGACGCCCGGCGCTCCGGTCGTGAACTCGGTCTCCTACAAGGACACGGGCGTGATCCTCAACATAACCCCGCGGATCAATGAATCGGGCCGCGTCCTGCTCGATATCGAGCAGGAGGTCTCGACCGTGCAAAGAACAACCACCTCCGGCATCGACTCGCCCACATTCGGGCGCCGGCGGGTGCGCACCACCGTTGTCGTCAATGATGGCGAGGGCATCACGCTGGGCGGCCTGATCCAGGACAGGACATCGCGGGTGGCGACGCAGGTTCCGGTCCTTGGCGACATCCCGCTGCTCGGCAATGCGTTCAAGGACAAGCGGGATCAGGTCGAGAAGACCGAACTCGTCATCATGCTGACGCCGCGTGTCGTGCGGGACCTGAACGAGGCGAAGGCGGTCACCGACGAATACCGGCGCAAGGTCGAGGCCTTTGCCCCGACGCGCGATCCCGGCCGCGTCGTGATCCAGAACGCCAAGCGCGTGCTACGATGATACGGAGATCATCAGGGCGATCTCCGGCACTGGGCTTCCGATGGAGGGAGCATGACCGAGCACGCTCGAACCGCACTGGCAGAAAACGATCCGCATAGCCGATCGTTTTCGGAGAAATTCGGAGCCTTCCTGCTGTCGCAGGGCCTTCTGGATGCGACATCGATAGGCCGCGCTCAACGCGCCGCGGCGACCGCCGGAGATCGCTTCGACCTCGTTCTGGCCAAACTCGGCATCATGTCCGAAGCGGATCTCGCGCTCAGCCTCGCACGCTATCTCGGGCTCCCGCTCTACGCGCCTGGTGACGAGAGCCTGCAGCCGCTTCTCACCGAGAAACTGCCGCCCTCCTTCGTGATCCAGAACCGGATTCTGCCGATCCGGCTGGAGGCGGGTACGCTGACGCTCGCCGTCGTCGATCCGCTAGACCAGATGCCGCTGGATTCGGTGCGCTTCGTCGTCGACCACGCGATCCGCCACGAAGTCATCACGCTTGCCGAGTTCGAGCGGCTCGCAGCGGTACTCTATGGCGAGATGAGCGCTGCCGAAGCGCTGGCGACACCTGTTCACGCGGGCGAGGATCCCAGCGAACACGACCTGCAGCGGTTGCGAGACAGCGCCAGCGAGGCGCCGGTGATCCGCCTTGTCAACCAGATCATTTCCGCTGCGGTCGATGCCCGCGCCTCGGATATCTATGTCGAACCGATCGGGAACGGGCTCTCCGTCCGGTACCGGATCGACGGGATGCTGCGCGTCACCGAAGAGGTGCCCGCGCGGCTGCGGGCCGCCGTCATCTCGCGCATCAAGATCCTGGCGAGGCTCGACATTGCCGAGCGCCGCCTGCCGCAGGACGGGCGCATCAAGCTCGCGATCCGCGGCAATGATATCGATTTCCGCGTCGCCACCATCCCCACCATCGACGGTGAGACGGTCACGATGCGCGTGCTCGACCGCAGCCGGGTCAAACTCGACTTTTCGAGCCTCGGCTTCGAGCCGGCACAGATCGCGGTGCTGCACAAGGTCATGGAGCAGCCGAACGGGATCATCCTCCTCACGGGGCCGACCGGCAGCGGCAAGACGACGACGCTCTACACCATGCTGAAACACGTCAATCGCCCGACGGTGAAGATCTTCACCGTCGAGGACCCGATCGAATATCAGCTCGCGGGCATCAGCCAGGTGCAGGTCCAGCAGACCATCAACCTCGATTTCCCGGCCTGCCTGCGGGCTATCCTGCGGCATCACCCCAACATGATCATGATCGGCGAGATCCGTGACACGGAGACCGCCCGGATCGCGGTGCAGGCGTCGCTGACCGGCCATCTCGTCTTCTCGACCTTGCACACCAACAGCGCCGCCGAGACGGTGACGCGCCTGATCGACATGGGGATCGAGCATTTCCTGCTCGGCTCGACCTTGCGCGGGATCRTGGCCCAGCGGCTGGTGCGGCGCTTGTGCACCTCCTGCGCAGAGCCGCACGAGGTCGCGCACGAGATCTCGGAGCAGCTGACTGAAACGGTTCCGGCACTTCGCCAACTCGGCCCCGCGAAACTGCTGCGGCCCCATGGCTGCGAGAAATGCGGCTTCAGCGGGTTCCGCGGCCAGCTGTCGATCGCGGAGCTGCTGGTCGTCGACGATAGCGTGCAGCGGGCGATCCTGCAGCGCCTGCCCGCGATCGAGATCGAACGCATGGCGCGCAGGGCTGGCGGCGGATCGATGTATGAGGACGGCGTCGCCAAGGCCTGGCGGGGTCTGACGACGGTCGAGGAAGTGCTGCGCGTGACGACCGCGCTGACGGTGGAGCAGCCATGAGGTTCCACTTCGAGGCATTCGATGGGGCGGGAAACCTCATCGAGGATGATGTCGAAGCCGCGTCGACCGACGAGGCGCGAGACATCATTCGCGCTCGCGGTGTCACCCCCTACGAGGTTCGGGCCTCGGGGGGAGGGGATTTCCTGTTTCGCGAGATCAGCCTGGAGCGCGGCTCGCGGCGGGTCAACGACGCGCAACTCGCGCGCCTGGCTCGCGATCTTGCTGTGCTCCTGCAGGCCGGCTTGCCGCTCGACACCGTCTTGCGCATCGCCTCGACGACCACGGAAGAGCCGCGGATGCGGGCCCTCGCGCTTCAGTTGATGGAAGGGGTTCAGCAGGGCTCGATGCTTGCGGAGATCATGGAGGGAATGCCGGGCCGCTTCCGGCCCGAATATATCCGCATCGTTCAGGCGGGCGATGTCGGCGCCGATCTCGGCGGCGCCATGCAGGAACTGGCCGAACTGCTTGACCGGCGGGTCGAGATCAGGAGCCGGATTCGCTCCGCCATGGCCTATCCGGCCCTCCTGGTCTGCCTTGCCGCGGTGTCGATCTCGATCGTTCTGGGATTGCTGGTCCCGGCGGTGACGCCGCTCTTCCTGGAGAACGGCATGCCGCTACCCACGGTCCTGGCGGCCATGGAAGCGGTTCGGCAGAACGGGGCGTGGATCCTGGGCCTTGCCGCCGCGATACTGGTCATCGGTGGGTTGGGCATCCTCGCGGCCCGGCGGAGTACTGCGCTTCGGATCAAGCTGGACAGACTCTACCTGTCTCTCCCCGTCATCGGGCGCATTGCGGAACTCCGCGAGGCGGGGCGCTTCATGCGCACGCTTGCGACCCTGGTCAAGGCCGGTGTCCCGCCGCTGCAGGCGCTTCAGGCCTCCTGTCCCCTCGTCAGGAACCAGCATACGCGCGAGCGGCTTGACCGGGCCGTCACGGATGTTCGGGCAGGCGTCAGCATCGGCGAGGCGGTCTCGGCAGCCGAGGCGCTGCCCTCTGTAGCTCAGCAGATGATCACGGTCGGCGAAGAAAGCGGCCGTTTGCAGGACATGCTGCTGYGCGCGGCCGTGATCCTCGAGCGCCAGGAACAGGTCCGGACCTCCCGCGCGCTCGCGGCGCTGACCCCGGTCATCACGATTTTCGTTGCAGGCATGATCGCGGTCATCATCTTTTCGGTGATGGGAGCCGTGCTCTCGATCAATGAACTGGCATTGCGATGACCAGGACACGGCGCGCCATCCCTGCCAATGCGGGCTTCACGCTCATCGAGGTGCTGATCTGCATCGCCATCCTGAGCCTTGCGGTGACCATGGCGGCGCCTCTGCTCAGGCGTACGCCGTCGCAGGCACAGGTGACGGCTGACGCGACCCGCCTGGCGGCTGCACTCCGGGTCACGCGCGCTGCCGCCATGGCGCAGAGCCGGGACATGCTCTTCCTGATCGATGCGGACCGGCGTATCTACGCCTCACCCGTGATCGGGGAAACGCAGATGGCGCCCCATACCAGCATCGACATGGCGCTGGCCGAGGCGGAGCGCCGCTCCTCCAGTGTCGGCGGTATCCGCTTTCTGCCGAGCGGGCGTTCGACCGGCGGCGACATCCATTTGCAGCTGAGCCAGGTCGCCGCGCGCGTGCGGGTCAGTTGGGCCACCGGCCATGTCACGCTCGATCAATAGCGCCAGGCGCAGGGGCCTGAGCGGCGGCGGCGAGGCCGGCTATACGCTGCTCGAGTTCCTGGTCGCCTTCGCGATCCTGGTGGTCGTCCTGGCCGCCCTCCTGACGGCGTTTGCCGTCGCGATGCGTGGCGACCGTCAGGCGAGCTTCCTCACTTTCGCGACGCTGCTCGCCAAGAGCAAATTGGCGTCGGCCGGACAGGACTTCCCCTTGAGGCCGGGAGCGACGGCTGCGAGGTTCGACAATGGTTATGAATGGCKCGCCGTCGTGCGCAGCTACGGCTCGGTCAGGCTGGGCGAGAACCGGCAGGTCGAGAGCCTGTGGGTCGATGTTACAGTCTCCGACCCCGCCAGCAATGGCACTCGCTCGGTGACCTTGTCGTCCCTCGAAATCGCGCCAAGGTCAGGGCCATGATGAGAAGCACACCTTCCGGAGCCCGGACCGGTGGCTTCATCCTTCTCGAGGTGCTGGTCGGGCTGATCCTGCTCTCCCTGACGCTCGGGCTCTTTGCCCTGATGCTGGGTTTTGCGAGCAGGGTCGCCGAGGCTGGGCGGCTGCGCGACCGCGGCGCCGAGATCGCCATCGGGGCTGCCGCAATCTCCGGCTGGCTGGCCGGTGCGCTGCCCCTCATTCAGCCGCGTGCGACGGAGCGGCCGCTGGTGATGTTCGAAGGTCTCGCCGACAGGGTGTCTTTCGTCACCTTGAGCAACGGAGACGCACAGCCAGGGGGAATACTTGCGATCACGATTGCGAGTGAGAACACAGGTGCCCAGGGCGCCGGCGCCCTGGTTTTCGGCTCATCGCTCATGTCGATTGGTGCCGGCGCGTTGTCGGCCCAGAACACGGGAGAGGTCCTTGCACGCGGCGTGGCTTCGGCAACATTCAGCTATTTCGGCTCGCGGGAAGAGGGTTCCCCCGGGCGTTGGCATGATGAATGGAGAAATTCCGAGCGGCTGCCGCGTCTTGTCAGCCTACGTGTCAGGGTTATCGTCGAGCGTAGGTTTGAAGATTTTGAGCTAAATTTTCCTATTCTTACAGAGTGATATAATTGTATTTGTATTATTATCGAAAGAACTTGTTGCGATATTCATATGTGTTGTAGGTCTTATTTTTATTTTTTTGATTTAATTCTGCGTCGTGAGCGGTTTTGCAATCTGACGGTTCTGTAGAACCGTCTCGCTGTGATAGCATTTACGCGAGAGAAGAGGGGACTACGACCAAGGTCACGGACTTTGGTTCCATGCGCGGACCGACCTTCGCCCCTTCAGTTGCTTCCTCCTGAAAACTAGAATTCCTGCGATATTTTGCACGTTTTCAGCTCGGGGGAGGCGGTCGTGTATCTTCCACGCGAAACCACTGGCATCCGGTTGAGAGAAGCTCAGCGAGCCCTCGAGAACCGGCTCGAGATCGTCAAAGCCCTCTCGCTGGGCGAAATCACCAAACGCGACCTGCTGCGCTGGGGCTTTTTCACCGCCGGCGGGTTGCTGGTAGCGAAAAACGGGCTCAGTCCCTTCGCCAAGAGCGCCTATGCCCAGGTCCCGACCGGGGCGCCACGCAGCCCCACCTTTGGCGCGGTCAGGTATCACGACGCCATGCGGCGGCCCGAAGTCCAGAAGCCTGTGCCGCTTCTGCGTATGCCCAATGGCGATGCCGCCTGGCAGTTCGCCTCAGGAGGCCAGGAGCCGCCTGCCAAGAATTTCTCGTATCACACCGATTTCAGCAATTCCCGTGGCGCTGCCTACCGCAATCCGGTGACCGGAGTCGGGCCCATGGAAGGGCGTCCGCCAGGCGAGTTCTTCGCCCATCAGCGCTGGGAGGAACTCTATCCGAAGCAGGGCTATCTGCTGTCGCTAGGGCAGGCTCGAGTGGGCAACAGGTTCTGCGATGGCATGCCCGACCAGAACCCGAACGCGATGTGGAGCTTTGGCCCTCGGCAGCCAGGACAGGCAGGCAATATGGCCGGCACACGCAACGGTCTCGGCATGCCGATCCTGATCAAGGCGCGCTATGGCGAACCGGTCCTCACCCGGATGTACAATGATCTCCCGGTCGACCGGGCGGCGAATGGCGGCTTTGGCCGGAACGAGGTCTCGATCCATTTCCACAACGCGCATAATGGCGCCGAGAGCGATGGCGCCTGCAACGCCTTCCACTTCCCCGGCACTTTCTATGACTATCACTGGGGAATAACCATGGCCCGGCGCGACATGCCGAGCCTCTGGCCGACGGGCGACCGCGACTATGTTCGCAAATGCTCCGGCCCCGACGACGGCGATGGTCTCGTCCCCGTTCCCGGAGATTTCCGGGAAATCCAGGGCAGCCTCTGGTTCCACGATCACCGCTTCTTCTTCACCGCCGAGAACGTCCACAAGGGCATGTTCGCGGTCTGCAATTTCTACAGCGGGCCCGACCGCGGGCGGGAGGATCTCGACGACGGCATCAATCTTCGATTGCCGAGCGGCACGCAGCTGAAATGGGGCAATCTCGACTTCGACGTTAACATGGTCATTTCGAACCCGGCCTTCGACACCGATGGCCAGTGTCGGTTCGACATCTTCGACACCGACGGCTTCCTTGGCGACATGCTCTGCGTCAACGGCACCTATTATCCGCATTTCGAGGTGCTGCCGCGGCGCTACCGCTTCCGCTTCTTGAATGCGTCCATGTCGCGCTTCATCAAGCTCGCTCTGGGCGTGAACAAAAGCGCGCGGTTCTCRCAAGGCACGAAGGTGCCGTTCTACTTCATCGCCAATGACGGCAACCTGGTGGTCAACCCGATTCTGCTCACCGAACTGGACGAGCAGGGCGTTGCGGAGCGCTACGACATCGTTGTCGATTTCTCGGCCTTTGCGCCGGGCGACAGCGTCTTTCTGGTGAATCTGCTGGAGCAGACCGACGGGCGCAAGCCCAAGGGCGCCGTCTCCATGGACAAGGCCTTCAAAGGCAGGGATGACGACCCCTGCGTTGGTCCAATCCTCGAATTCAGGGTCGTCAGCCAGGTCCAGAGCGTCGACAATCCCGGCAAGGTCTACAATGCCAATAATCCGATCGACAAGGATCGCAGCGCCAACTTTGCCGATCCCGAGTGGAGAACTGGGGTCAAGACCCTGACCACCCAGATTCCGATCGTCGCGCCCGTTCGCGAGCGGGTGATCGAGTTTGGCAGGTCGGGGGATGGCGATTCACTCGGGGCGGACGGGCAGTGCACACCCGATTGCGGAGACACCAAGGCCTTCCCCTGGAGTATCAAGGTCAACGGCCAGTCGGCGCACTCGCTCAACGCCAATCGTATCTCGGTCCTGATCCCTAAGCCGGGCGAGGTTGAGCACTGGACGCTCGTCAATGGTGGCGGGGGGTGGGACCATCCCATCCACCTCCACTTCGAGGAGGGGGTCACCATGGATCGTGGAAACCTCTCCATTCCAGATACGGAGCGGTTGGTACGCAAGGATGTCTGGCGTCTGCGTCCTTCGGGGAGGGTGAAATTCCAGGTGCGCTTCGGTGAGTTCGGCGGCGCCTATGTGAACCATTGCCACAACACGGTTCACGAGGATTTCGCGATGCTGCTGCGCTACCAGCTGCTCACCCCGCCGCCAGGCGACCCCAACTACAAGGGGCAGCCGCAATATGTGCCGACGATGACGCCGATCCCGACACCCAATGGCGTCGTCTGGAAGCAGCCCGAAATTCTGCCTGAGGGCGATCCCAGGGTGGTGAAAGTCGCTTCCAAGACCTGAGCGGGCGTCTGCGCCCCGAGAAGGTGGGCCGAAGTCGAGACCGCATTCGTTACTAAAGGGGCCGTTCATGCTCAGACGACTTTTTGCGATCAGCGCCATACTCGCACTGTTTGGAAGTGTCGGCGGCAGCATCGCGGCCCCTGGTGGCTCGCCCTGGGGGCCAGGGTACCTGCCCAACGTCCCCGTCATCACGCAGGACGGCAAGACTCTGCGATTCTACGATGACGTGATCAAGGACAAGATCGTCGTCGTCAGCTTCATCTACACGACCTGTCGAGACATCTGCCCTGTGATGACGGCGCGCCTGGCGCAGGTGAAGGACAAGCTCGGCGATCTCGTGGGCAGCCGCATCTTCTTCGTCTCGATCAGCATCGAGCCGGAAGTCGACACCCCCGACAAGCTCAAGAATTATGCGGAGGTGTTCCAGACCGGACCAGGATGGGTCTTCCTCACCGGCAATGCCGCGGACATCACCGTGCTCCGGCACAAGCTTGGCGAGCGGAGCCGCAAGGTGTTCGAACATCGCAGCGATATCATGCTGGGCAACGACGTGACCGGCGAGTGGGCCAAGGATTCGGCCTTCAGCGACCTCAACACGCTCGCCATGACGATCAAGTCTATGGATCCAGATTGGCGCAACCAGATGGGGAAAGCCGAGACCGTCGCAACAGATGGTGTTGCCGCGCGCGGCGAGCGTCCCATTGCGGCGACCTCGACGGGATTGCCTGGCCAAGCCCTGTTCATCAAGGCCTGCGCCGCATGCCATACCATCGGCAGCGGCAAGCGCGTCGGCCCCGATCTCCAAGCGCTCACTGCGCGGCGGGATCGCGACTGGATCGTGAGCTACCTGATGGAGCCTGACCAGATGCGGGCGAAGAAGGACCCGATCGCGCTCGAGCTGGCGGGAGCCTACAAGATCCGCATGCCGACGCTGGGACTGTCGAAGAATGATGCGGCGGATCTGATCGCCTATGTCGACGCCATGTCCTATGTCTCTGCGTCGAACAAGAAGGCCCCCCCTGCGGGGCATCGTCACTGACCTGCATCCTGCGTGCCGGTGGTTGCCTGCCGATGGCCGGCAACCACCATTCTCGCTTTGGGAATGACATTTCCCGAGGGCAGCGCCACAGTCCCTGGGTCCTTGCCTTGGATTCGGGCGGCAGATGATGAGAGCACGGCCGGGCTGCTATCTCCATAGCCGGCCTGCGGGAAGCCCGAGGCCAGCGGACTGCGTGGAAAGCCGCAGCGACAGCGGTTTTGCGCTGCTCGTCGTGATCTGGGCGACCGGGATCCTTGGCCTGCTGTTCATGACCTACATCGTGGCGGCGCGCTATCGCGCCATCGAGGCCGCGAGYCTGTCGCAGCATGCCCGCGCCGAGGCCATGGCGAATATCGGCATCAAGATCGCGATTCTCGATCTTCTCTCCGGCACCTCGCAGGGCAAGGCTCGCAGCGGCCGCTTCGGTTCTGACGGGACGCCTGTGGGCTGCAGCTTGGGCGACGGCTGGACATTGGCGATTTCCGTCGCGGACGAGGGCGGCAAGGTCGATTTCAACACCGCAAACATGGAACTGGTCGATGCGCTCATCCGCGGCGTGAATGCCAACGGCGAGGCGGCAGCCATGATCGTGCGGAACATCAGGGGGTTGCGCGAGCTCTCGCAAGACACTGGCAGCGCRGCATCAGGGAGTTCGTCCTCGGTGCGGGCGTTGAAGTCCGTGTTCGAGCTCAATCAGATCCCCGGTATGAGCCGCGATCTGTTCCGGGCGCTGCTTCCCTTGATGACGGTCAATTCCGGCAGCACCGGCTTCGACCCCACCGTCGCACCGCTGCAATTGCTCGTGGCCCTGGCGCCGGGGGGCGCCGCCTTGTCGCGGGAGGTGGCGCGACGGGATCTGCCGGCCCTCTACATCTCCGAAACGGCAGGCAGGGCTTTCCTGATCGGGAGCGAAGCGCTGACCGGCTCCGGCGTGCGCTTTGCGCGCGACGCCATCGTCGAAATCTCGCAGGACCTGCCCACGGGCTATCGTATCCGCGAATGGCGTGAAGGGGCGGCGCGTTCGGATACCGACGCTGGCGGGCGGTTGCCGCCATGCTGAAACATCGTCCGTAAGGGCCTGCGCATGCCGGATCTCGCTCACCTCGCGGCACTCGCGGTTCTCGTCGGGCTGATCTGCTACGCGGCCGCGGTCGATCTCCGGCAGATGATCATTCCCGATCCGGTCAACCTGGCGATCTTCATATCCGGGATCGCGGCATCTTTCCTTCTCGGCGTCACCGGTCCAGCCTCGGCGTTCGCCGGGGCTGCGCTCGGGGGAGGTGGTCTCTGGCTCGTGCAACGGGCCTTTCGGGCCTATCGCGGCTATGACGGCCTCGGGCTCGGCGACGTCAAGTTCGCAGCCGCCGCAGGGACCTGGACCGGCATGGAAGGCCTCGCCATCGCGCTCGTCCTGGCTTCGCTCTCGGCCTTGCTCTACCTGCTGGCGCGCCGCCTCGTCGATTCCAGCTTCGACGCCCGGCAGCCAATGCCCTTCGGCCCGTTCCTGGGGGTGGGTGTCGTGTCTGTCACCGGCTTCGCAATCCTGACCGGGGCATCGGTGGCCGAGACCATCGATGCCTGGTTATGGCGGTTGCACGGCGGCTAAAGCATCGGCCCGAAAAGTGGATTGCGGTTTTCGGCAAGGTCGGTCCATCTGAGCGCTCAACGCGTCATCGTGGCCGGCTGGCCCTGCGCGCGGGCATGGAGCGGCAGCGTCACCTGCCGTGCTCCACGGGCCAGCGTCACCATCTCCGGATTGATCGATGCGACGACCCAGCCCTCATCGGTCGCTTCGCCCAGGGCGAACCATCGCCCGGCTTCGCGCAGCTGTCGGCGCAGCAGCGCCTTGCTCAAGCCCGAGGAGACGACGACGCCACCGATCAGATAGCTCGGTGGTGGCTCAAAGACCGGGCTCGCGACCGGCTCGGGCATGGGAGCCCTGGCGACGAAGCTTGCCGGTGGCCGCCTGCTGGAGGAGAACAGCGGCCTCGCATTCACCATGTCGGGCTGATAGCGCGGCGTTTCCGCCGGCGGAGCGAGGGCGTCGCTCGTGATTGATGCGGCCTTCGTCACCGCCGAAGCGGGCGGAGGCTCGATAGGGTCCGCCAGGCTTCGCCAGCCGAAATTCACGGCGACGGCCGCCATTGCGGCGAGTCCTGCGAAGCCTGCAGCCTTGGCGAGGCCAGCCCCGCCGATGCTCAGCCCTTTGACCATCGCGTCACCCCATAGATCTCGATCGTGACGCCCAGTTTGTTGTCGCTGGCCTCCGCCTCGCTCGGTGCTGTCAGTTTCGCGTTCCGGATGAAGAGAAACGAGGGACCGTCTTCGAGGCTCGACAGAACCTCGGCCACGCGCGGCGTCGCTGCGGTGAACTCGACCCTCGCTCCGATCATGCGATGTCCGGACCAGTTGCGCGGCGGCAAGGTCGTCACCGAATTGAAGCTCACGGCGTGCTGATCGGCGACCTCGCGGAGCCGGGTCAGCAGGTCGGCCGTCGAAAGGCTCTCGGTGTCACCCTGGAGAAAGCGCCGCCTGGCCCCGTCGACATCCTCCGGGCGCAGCGCGGATAGCGACTGCCTGCGCGCGACAGCCGAGCCAAGATGCTCGATCATGACGGCGTTCTGGGTGATCTGGGTTTCCTGGACCCTCAGGATCTGGAGCGCGGGGTCGATCACGAACAGGTAGATCCCCGCCAGGATCAATCCGTTCGCGGCGATGAAGGCGGAGAAACGGGTCCAGCTCTTGATCTGTCGCCACATTTCATTTGCCCTCCTCGGTTGGGAGACGGGCCTTGCGCAGGGTGGCGCGGAGCGAGAAGTTCTCCTTGCCTGTGGCCCGGTCGAAGACCAGTGGCCCGGAAAGGGCCGCATTGTGCAGGATCGGCGATTCCTCCAGCAGTTTGATCAGGGCCGGAGCCGCATCGGAATAGCCGGTCGCGCGCAGATTGGCGCCGGTGATCTCGAGTTCCGTCAGGAAGGTTGAATCGGGAAGGATGCGGGACATCTCGTCCCAGACCTGGACGATGCCAGGTATGCTCCGCTGCGCTGTCAGCCGCGAGACGTCGTCGGCGAGCCCAAAGACGGATCTGAGGCTTTCCGTCGACTGCTGGGCGGGTCCCGAGATCTCGGCAATCTCCGCTTCCATGCTCTTCAGGAGCTGGGCCTGCCGCCAGGCGAGGACGAGATACCCGGTTACTGCGCCGAGCACCGTGAGCAGCACGAGCGCGATGGCGATCCGCTTGAACCAGGGGGAGGGTGTGTGTGGCTTCTGCRCAAATGGGACGGATACCGGGGGCAGGCCTTCGAAGGCGGGCCCCTCCAGCGTCGCGATCTCGGAGGGAGCGGCGGCAAGGCGCGCCAGCATCTGATCGAGCACCGCGCGGGGAAGCAGAAGATAGCGCAGTTCGAGCTTCCCGGCGGCTGCTCCCCTCAGATCATAGCCGACAAAGATGTCCTCGGGCTTGAGCGGTGTTTTCCGCGCGATGTGCTCCCGAACGATGCCTTCGGCCCGCGTCTGGGCGCGCCGCGGGATGACGAGCGACTGGGCGATGGCCTGAGGAGCCGAGAGCACGAGCCGGATTCGGCTGCTGGGTGCGAAGGAGGCCGCCTGCTCCTTGCAGCGGTTGAGCACGCTGCGGCTGTACTGCGCCCAGTTCGCGCGCTCGGCAATCAGCTCCCGGCCATCCGGCGCAAAGAGCGTGATGGTGACATGCTCCTCGGCAGGGACGATGACGAGCCGCAGGAAGCGGTCGGGCGCGGCCCATCTGCGGAGCGTATCGGGAAGAGAGGCCCGTAGCTCCTTGGCCCAGAACTCCGCGAGGGAGGCGATCCCTGAGCTCAGCCGACGGGAGCCGGTCATCGGGTCACGTTCCCGCGTGTCGCGGAAAGCTGCCTTTGCGCCAGGCTGTCCTCGCCTCCGCCCGGCCGGTCATTGCCGGCAATGGTGATCGCGAAACCGCGCCCATCATTCTGCACGGCATAGCCATAGGGCCTGCYCCACGGGTCGCGCGGAACAGTCGAGCCCTTGAGATAGGGGCCGTTCCAGGTTCGCAGATTCGACGGTGCGGCGACCAGAGCCTGGAGACCCTCCTGTTCCAGCGGGTAGCGGCCGTTGTCGATGAAGAACAATTCCACCGCGTTCGAGAGCGTCGTCGCCTGGATACGCGCGGTCGAGACCTTGGCATCGGTGAGATAGCCCACGACACGCGGGCCGATCAGGCCGACGACCAGGCCGATGATGCTAAGGACGACGAGCACTTCGACGAGGGTGAAGCCGGCCTGGCTCCGTCCCTTGTGCTGATGGCGGGTTGCCGCGACCATGCCACGCGATGACTGGTGCGGCAGGCCTTGCGATGTCGGGGGCTTGAGGCGATGCGGTTCCCGCTGATCCTCGCGTCCCGCAAGCTGAACCGCCGCCGGCATGCTTGCCGATTGCGTTTCCGGTCGCCAGCCAGGCCGCAGCTTCGCTGCGCTGGCGAGCATGGTGGCACGCATGCTGTCTGTCATCTTGGTCATGCCATTCCCCGCAGTCGAAGCCAGGTCCGAGGACGTCTATGGCGGGGACGCCGCCACGACGATCAACCTGGCGCACGGGCCGGGGAAACGCCTCGATGCACCGGGACCAGGCCCGGCGGAGGCTGTTCGATGCTTGAGGAACAGGCGCCGTATCACGTCGAGCGCTCCCTTCCGTGGTCCTCCATTATATCCCTCCTCGCCAGCGGTTTGGAACGGACCTTGGTCTGACGAGCTCGCCTCGTGGCCACCCTAGAAACGTCGGATGAAGCGCCCGCCCAACCCGGCGGGACCAATGGTTCCGGCGGACAGGCCTCTGCGCGATACTGGCGCCCGGATTGAGTCGTCTGGCCGCGCCCACGCAGCTCGACGGGATTTCAGCAGGGCAGAGAGCCATGGCAGGTCAGATGTTCGATGACGCGCCCGTACAGGTCGAGGTCGAGACGCCGGAGGGGGCGTTCCTTCTCGCCATCGACGTGGCGCGCGCGCCCCTGACCACCCGGAATTTCCTCGCCTATGTCGATGGCGGGCTCCTCGACAATGCCTCGGTCTATCGGATCGTGACGCTGGCCAACCAGCCGCCAGCGACGGTACACAAGATCGAGGTCATCCAATGGGGCTGGCCGGCGCCCGCCGACGAGCGCGAGCCACCCTTTCCGCCCGTGCCGCATGAGCCGACGTCGGTGACCGGGCTGCGGCATCTCGACGGCACGCTCTCGCTGGCGCGGCTCGCGCCAGGCACCGGCGGCCATGGCTTCTTCATCTGCGTCGGCGACCAGCCGGAACTGGATGAAGGCGGCGGCCGCAACCCGGACAGGGCGGGCTTTGCGGCCTTCGGCAAGGTGATCGCAGGGCGCGACGCGATTCAGCGGATTTTCGCGCGGGCCGAGCCGGTCGAATATCTGGAGACGCCGATCCGGATCCTGCGCGCACGGCGCCGGATACAGTCCTGAACGCGGCATGCTGCCATCAAAGCAGATCGCCCCGCGAACTGGGTTCGCGGGGCGATCGTGGACTGTTGTCCGACCTGACCATGCAGGCCTCGGACATGGGCTGATGGGGCTTACTCGCCCTGGTTCATCACGATCGGCTTCAGCACATTGCTGGGCAGGCCGTATTTGGCGATCAGCGCGTCATAGGTGCCGTTCGCTTGGAGACGATCGAGCGCACCCTTGACCGCATCGCGCAGCTGCGTGCCTTCGGCGGTCTTCGGGAAGGGGATGCCGGTCAGCGAACGGGTGAAGGGCGTGCCGAGCGGGACATAAGTGTTGGGCTCGAGCTTCTGGTTGTGGCTCATGGTCTCGCTGCCCTGGACACCGCCCTGCAGGCGCTGCGTCTTGAGCTGCGTGCGCGCATCGACCGAACCCTCGGTGCCGACGACGTTGATCGCGGGCTTGCCCTTGGCGACGCAATTGGCCTCGCTCCACTCGCCGATCTGGCGGGGCCAGTTAGTCGAGCGGCTGGCGCCGACGCTCTTGCCACAGAGGTCCTCAGGCG
>NZ_JBFTLD010000127.1:0-18037 GCF_056396265.1 Allobosea sp. 05T422_2
CCCTTGAAGATACAGCTCCGCTACAACACGACCKACAACAACCGACGCACCGTCATCGCCATTGCCGAGCAGTGGAAGGCACTCGGCGTCGAGACCAGCTTCATCAACACCGACGGCAAGACCCATTTCGCCCTTCTGCGTGACGGTGGCGATTTCGACATCGCCCGCTATGGCTGGATCGGCGATTTTTCGGACCCGCAGAACTTCCTGTTTCTGTTCCTCAGCGACAACAAGGGGTTCAATTCCGGCAAGTACAACAACCCGACCTTCGACGGCTTGCTGGCCAAGGCCGCCGACGAGATCGACCTGACCAAGCGCGCCGCGATCCTGCGCGAGGCCGACGCGATCCTGGCTGCCGAGGTGCCGTGGATTCCGGTGATGTTCTATTCGTCGAAGAACCTGGTCTCGCCCAAGCTCGTCGGCTTCCAGCAGAATCTGCGCGGCGCGCTGCCGACACGCTTCATGAGCCTGAAGCCGTAAGAAACCCGCGTGTCATGGCCGGGCCTGCCCGGTCATGACACCGCAGACGGCCCGGTTCATTCGGAATGCTCTCCTTCATCCTGCGTCGCCTCGCCATCGCGATCCCGACCCTGTTCGTGATCGTGACGATTTCCTTCTTCCTGATGCGCGTCGCACCGGGCGGGCCGTTCGACCTCGAACAGCCGCTGGAAGCGAAGGTGATGGAGAACCTGCGCCGGATCTATCAGCTCGACCGGCCGCTCTATCAGCAATATCTGACCTATCTCGCGGCTTTGATCAGGGGTGATTTCGGCCCTTCCTTCTACTTCCGCGACTTCTCTATCGCCGAGCTCTTCGCGCAGGGGCTGCCGGTCTCGATGCGGCTGGGCGCATCGGCACTCGCTCTTGCCCTGCTAATCGGCGGCCCGCTCGGCGTGCTCGCAGCCTTCCGCCAGAACGAGCATGCCGACCATGCGGTGATGGGTTTTGCCACTGCCGGCATCACCATTCCCAACTTCGTGGTCGCGCCCGTGCTGCAGATCGTCTTCGGGCTGATGCTGGCCTGGTTGCCGGTCGGCGGCTGGAATGGCGGTGCGGTCCGCAACACTATCCTGCCGATCGTGACTTTGGCGCTGCCGCAGATCGCGGTGATCGCGCGGATGACCCGCGCGGCGATGATCGAGACCCTGCGCGCCAACCATATCCGCACCTTGCGGGCACAAGGGCTTTCCAGCGTGACGGTCGCACTGCATGCGCTGCGCGGCGCGGCCCTGCCCGTCGTCTCCTATCTCGGGCCGGCCGCCGCGGCCTTGCTGACGGGCTCGGTCGTGGTCGAGAGCATCTTCGCCGTTCCCGGAATCGGCCGCTATTTCGTCGAGGGTGCGCTCAACCGCGACTACACCCTGGTGATGGGCACGGTCGTTGTCGTGGCGATCTTCGTGCTGGTCTTCAATCTCGTCGTCGACGTTGTCTATGCGCTGCTCGATCCGCGCGTCAGGCTGGAGTGAGCGCATGAGCGAGATCACGCTTGCCCCCCTGCCCGTCACCGGGCGCTCGCTCTGGCAGGATGCGCGCATCCGCCTGATGCGCAACCGCGCAGCGGTCGCGAGCCTGATCGTGCTGGCGCTGATGACGCTGGCCTGCCTGATCGGCCCGTTGATGACCGGGCATCCGCATGATCGGGTCTACCAGGACTATGTCCGTGTGCCCGCCAGCATCGAGAGCTATCCCAAGGCCGAGGCGATACCGGCCGCCGTGCAACGCATCGCCTCACGCGTCCGGGCAACGGCGGGCGATGTCGCAATAAGCCGGGACGGCGTGCGCCTGACGCTGACGTCACAGCGCCCGATCGATCAGCGGCTTCTCGTCTATTTCGATCGCTCAGACCAGTTCGGGACCCCGAAGATCCTGGCCAATGAGGAAGATGGCCGCAGGCTCGCTCTGGAGGTACCGATCAAGCGGCAGCGCTTCTGGTTCGGCACCGATGCCAATGGCCGCGACCTGCTGACCCGCACGCTAATCKCCGGGCGGGTTTCCCTGGCGATCGGCCTGCTCGCGACAGGTGTCGCGCTCGTGATCGGCGTCAGCTACGGCGCAACGGCGGGCTATCTCGGCGGGCGCGTCGACATGCTGATGATGCGCATCGTCGACGTGCTCTATTCGCTGCCCTTCATCTTCTTCGTCATCCTGCTGGTCGTCTTCTTCGGCCGGAATTTCATCCTGATGTTCCTTGCCGTCGGCGCGATCGAATGGCTCGACATGGCCCGGATCGTTCGCGGACAGACACTCTCGATCAAGCGACAGGAATATGTGCTGGCGKCCGAGGCGCTCGGCGTCACGACCGGCGGCATCCTGAGGCGCCATGTCATTCCCAACACGCTTGGCCCAGTCATCATCTATGTCACGCTGCTGGTGCCGAAGATCATCCTGCTCGAGAGTTTTCTCTCCTTCCTCGGCCTCGGCGTGCAGGAGCCGATGACGAGCTGGGGCGTGCTGATCTCGGACGGCGCCCGCTCGATCCAGGGCGCGCCCTGGATGCTGATCTTCCCGGCGAGCTTCCTGGTGACCACGCTGTTCGCGCTGAACTTCCTCGGCGATGGCCTGCGCGACGCGCTCGATCCCAGGGATCGCTGAGATGGGGGACGCTCCGATCCTCGAGATCCGCGACCTGCGCGTGCGCTTCCGGACCAATGATGGGCTGCTCGATGCGGTGAACGGCGTCGATATCGCTGTCGGAGCCGGCGAATTCGTCGCCATCGTCGGCGAATCCGGTTCCGGCAAAAGCCAGACGGTGATGGCCGCGATGGRCCTGCTCGCTGGGAATGGCGAGGTGGAAGGCTCGATCCGCTATCGCGGCACGGAGCTGCTCGGGCTGAAACCCAAGCAACTCAATGCCTATCGCGGCCGGAAGCTCGCGATGATTTTCCAGGAGCCCATGACATCGCTCGACCCGCTGTTMCGGATCGGCAGCCAGATGGCCGCGCCTCTGCGCAAACACCAGGGATTGTCACGCAGCGCCGCGCGGACGCGGGCGCTCGAACTCCTGAAACTCGTCCAGATTCCCCGGCCGCAGGAACGGCTCGATGCCTATCCGCACGAGCTCTMAGGCGGGCAGCGCCAACGCGTCATGATCGCGATGGCCCTGGCCAATGATCCCGATATCCTGATTGCCGACGAACCGACGACAGCGCTCGACGTCACCATCGAGGCCGAGATCCTGGCGCTGATCGCCGATCTCAGAAAGCGGCTCGGCATGGCCGTCGTCCTGATCAGCCACGATCTCGGGCTGGTGCGGAAATATGCAGAGCGCGTCTATGTGATGAAGTCTGGCGAAGTGGTGGAGAGCGGAACCACCGAGGTCCTCTTCGCAGCACCGAGCCATCCCTATACCAAGCTGCTGCTCTCGGCAGAGCCCGCAGGCCATAAGCAACCTGCGCCGAAGGGCGCCCCGATCCTGCTCGAGGCCCGTGACCTGCGCGTCAGCTACGATCTCGGTCGTGGCTTTCTCAAGCGCAGGAACGGCTTGCTCCACGCCGTCGACGGTGTCGATCTGACCCTGCAGCGCGGCCAGACCATCGGCATCGTCGGGGAGTCCGGCTCGGGAAAGTCGACGCTGGGAAAGGCGCTACTCAGGCTCGTGCCGGCCAGCGGGCAGATCCGATTCGAGGACCGGGCGCTGGCGCCGCTCGATCGCTCGCAGATGCGGCCGCTGCGCAAGAGCCTGCAGGTCGTTTTCCAGGACCCATTCGGCTCGCTCTCGCCGCGGCTCACCGTAGGCGAGATCGTCAGCGAGGGGCTGCTGGTCCACGCGCCCCATCTGACGCGCGCCGAACGCGACATGCGCGCGGCGCAGGCCCTGGAGGAGGTCTCGCTCGATCCGCGCCTGCGCAACCGCTATCCGCACGAATTCTCGGGCGGCCAGCGCCAACGCATCGCGATCGCGCGCGCGATGATCCTGCACCCGGCGCTGGTCGTACTGGACGAGCCGACCTCGGCGCTCGATCGTACCGTGCAGAAGAGCATCGTGGCGTTGCTCAAGGACCTCCAGGCCCGCCACGACCTCTCCTATCTCTTCATCAGCCACGACCTCGCCGTGGTCCGCGCCATGGCCGACACGATCATGGTGATGAAGGATGGCAGCGTCGTCGAAAGCGGACCAACCGAGGCGATTTTCGCCGCACCGCGCGAGGGCTACACGCAGAGGCTGATCGCGGCCGCGCTCAAGGCGTAAACGGAAGATATCCGGTCCGGCCCGGTGGCCGTGGCGGTCCTCGTCCCTTCGGCGCGGCAGTGTTGCGCCCGACGCCGATCTGCAAGCCGGCTTTGGCACTCGCCTCCCGCCCGCGCCTCCGCTACCAATGCCGACGTTCCTTCAACCACGAGACCGAAGCCGATGAGCCGTATTGTCTATGTGAATGGTGAGTACCTGCCCGAGGAAGAGGCCAGGATCTCGATTTTCGACCGCGGCTTCATCTTCGGCGACGGCATCTACGAGGTCTCGGCGGTGCTCGGCGGCAAGCTGGTCGACTGCGACGCGCATCTTGCCCGTCTGGAGCGCTCCTGCGGAGAAATCCGGCTCGCCCTGCCCTGGTCGCGCGCCGAACTGACCGCCATCCATGAGGAGCTGATCAAGCTCAACAATATCGACGAGGGCGGTATCTATCTCCAGGTCTCGCGCGGCGCTGCCGACCGTGACTTCGCCTTCCCGAAGGATGTGGCGCCGACCCTGGTGATGTTCTCGCAGGCCCGCAACCTGAGCGAGGCCCCCGCCGCCAAGACCGGCATCAAGGTCGTCTCCTGCCCGGACCTGCGCTGGGCCCGCCGGGACATCAAGAGCGTCAACCTGCTMGGGCCGGTGCTGGCCAAGCAGTTCGCCGCCGAAAGCGGCGCGCAGGAAGCCTGGCTGGTGGAAGATGGCGTCGTCACCGAAGGTGCGTCCTCGACCGCCTGGATCGTCAAGGGCAAGACGCTGATCTCGCGGCCGCTCTCGAACAAGGTCCTGCCGGGCATCACCCGCAAGGCTGTTCTGGCTTTCCTCGCCGAAACCGGCTTCACCTTCGAGGAACGCACGTTCACGCTGGATGAGGCGCTMGATGCCGAGGAGGCCTTCATCACCTCGGCCAACAGCTTCGTGATGCCGGTGGTCTCGATCGACGGCCATACGATCCACAATGGCGCGCCGGGCCCAACCGCGATCCGCCTGCGCGAAATCTATATCGACTTCGCCAGGAAGGGCGGCGTGCTGGGCTGATCGCCCACACGCTCCCCCGCGACATAGGTCGCGGCGACATTGCGCTCGTCACCCAGCGTGACGAGCACGAAGAGTTCCTCGGCGAGATCGCGCGCCGTTTCCAACCGGTGCGCCATGGCCCGCGTCGCTGCCGGGTCGAGCACCACGACATCCGCCTCGCGGCCGGGCTCGAGCGAGCCGATGAGATGATCGAGCCCCAACGCCACCGCATTGCCGCGCGTGATGGCATGGAGCGCCGCGAACGCGGAAAGCGACTGGCCCTGCAGCTGCAGCACCTTGTAGGCCTCGGCCATGGTCCGCAACATCGAGTAGCTGGTGCCGCCGCCGATATCGGTCGCGACCGCAACCCGTACGCCTTCCCGCTTCGCCCGGGCCCAGTCGAACAGGCCTGAACCGAGGAAGAGGTTCGACGTCGGACAGAACACGGCGACAGCTCCGGCCTCGGCAAAAGCACGCCATTCATGCTTGGTCATGTGGATGCAGTGGCCCAACAGGCTCTTGCGGCCGAGCAGGCCGTAATCCCGATAGATGCCGGCATAATCATCGGCATCCGGATAGAGCTGGCAGGCCAACGAGATCTCGGCCTGGTTCTCGTTGATATGGGTCTGGACGAAGCAGTCCGGATGTTCAGAGGCGAGTCGCCCGGCAGCGGCCAGCTGCTCCGGTGTCGAGGTCACCGCAAAGCGCGGCGTGATCGCATAGAGCTGGCGTCCCCTGCCGTGCCAGCGCTCGATCAGGGCCTTGCTGTCGGCATAGCTGCTCTCGGCCGTATCGGTCAGCGCCGCCGGGGCGTTGCGGTCCATCATCACCTTGCCGGCAATCATCCGCGTGTTGCGGCGCTCCGATTCGGCGAAGAAGGCTTCGGCCGATTGACGGTGAACGGAGCAGTAGACGGCCGCCGTGGTGGTGCCGCTCGCCAGCAACTCGTCCAGCAGGAACCGCGTCAGCTTCTCCGGATGTCCCTGCTGCGCCAGCTTCTGCTCCTCGACGAAGGTGTATTTGTTCAGCCACTCCATCAGCTGCGCACCATAGGAGGCGATCACCTGGGTCTGCGGCATGTGCAGATGCGCGTCGATGAAGCCCGGCATGATCAGGTTCGGCCGGTGATCGACGATTTCCGCCTCTTCCGGCAGCGTCGGCAGCAGCTCCGATGCGGCGCCGACGGCCTTGATCAGTCCGTCGGCGATGACGACCAGGCCATCCCCGATGAAGCGATGCGCCGCGTCGCCGGAGGTCTCGGGATCGCCGACKAACCAGAGCAGGCGGCCACGCAGGGCGCGAAGGCGACGGTCTTCGTTCACAGGCTCGTGCTCCGGCTCAAAATCACGTCATATCTGCACCAAATCAAAGCTTTCGGCCAAGCGTCGAACATGCCTAATCTGGAGGCATGATTTGGATCTGTGAGCGGCCGGGCCGCCATGCGTGAGATAGTGCGCTTCCTCTACGGCGATGAGCTGGTCGAGATCGCGTCCAGCGATCCGACCCAGACGCTGCTCGACTGGCTGCGCCTCGAGCGCCGCCGGACCGGCACGAAGGAAGGCTGCGCCGAAGGCGATTGCGGAGCCTGCACCGTCGTCGTCGGACGACTCGACGGCGGCCGATTGCGCTATGAGGCGATCAACGCCTGCATCCGCTTCCTGCCGACGCTCGATGGCTGCCATCTGCTCACCATCGAGCACCTGAAGGGCGCGGACGGCCGTCTGCACCCGGTGCAGCAGGCGATGGTCGATTGCCACGGCTCGCAATGCGGCTTCTGCACGCCGGGCTTCGTGATGTCGCTCCTTGCGCTCTGGCTGAACGAGCCGGCGCCGGAGCTKGGGCGAATCGAGGACGCGCTCGCGGGCAATCTCTGCCGCTGTACCGGCTACGAGCCGATCATTACCGCGGCCCGTCGCCTCTACGAACACGCCGACCGGACGCAGGATCGCTTCGCGCTTTCGGTGCCCGGCATCGCCGCCCGGCTGCACGCTTTCGCGGATCAGGAGACGCTGACACTCGCCCATGGCACGCGACGCTTCCTGTCGCCGGCGACGGCCGATGCCCTCGCCGATCTCGTCATCTCCCATCCCGAGGCCGTTCTCGTCGCCGGCGCGACCGATGTCGGTCTCTGGATCACCAAGGGGATGCAGCAGCCGCAAACCATCATCCATCTCGGCCGCGTCGAGGACCTGCGTCCAATCAGCGACGAGGGCGATCATCTGCGCATCGGCGCCATGGCGAACCATATCGATGTCCGCACGGCACTCGCGGTGCTCTCGCCGCAGCTCGACGAGCTGATGCGCCGCTTCGGCGGCGAGCAGGTGCGCAATGCCGGGACGATCGGCGGCAATATCGCCAATGGCTCACCGATCGGCGATCTACCGCCTGCGTTGATTGCGCTTGGTGCAACGCTGCTGCTGCGGCGCGGCAGCGAGCGACGCGCGCTGCCGCTGGAAGCCTTCTTCCTCGACTATCGCAGCCAGGACCGGAAGCCAGGCGAATTCGTCGAGGCCGTGCTGGTGCCGAAACTGCAGAATGACGCTCTGTTCCACATTTCGAAGATCTCAAAGCGCTTCGACGAGGATATCTCGGCGGTGTGCGGCGCCTTCCTGCTGCATCTCGACGAAGCCAATCGGGTGAGCGAGGCACGGCTCGCCTATGGCGGCATGGCCGGTATCCCGAAACGGGCCGCCGCCGCGGAAGCCGCGCTGCTCGGGAGGGATTGGGACGAGGCTGCGGTCGCTGCCGCCATCGCCGCCCTGCCCCKGGATTTCACACCGCTGACCGACATGCGCGCCTCGGCGGCGTACCGGCTGAAGGTGGCCGGCAATCTCCTGCGCCGGTTCCTGATCGAAACGACGGCGCTTGACGTCGACACGCGCGTCGCGGGCCTGCTTGCGGAGGCTGCCCATGGCTGACGCGCGCAAACGGCTTGAGACCGAGGTCGTGGCCGGGCCGCTCGGCCGGACCAGCAATCATGATTCCGCCGCCAAGCATGTCGCGGGTGAAGCCCTCTATATCGACGATATCGCCGAGCCGGCCGGCCTTGCGCATGCCTATCTCGGCCTTTCCCAGGTCGCGCATGGGCGGCTGATATCGCTCGACCTCGCGGCCGTGCGCACGGCCCCCGGCGTTCTCACCGTGTTGACGGCCGAGGATATTCCGGGCGCGAACGACATCAGCTCGACGCATCGACATGACGAGCCTGTCTTCACGACGCAGAATATCCTGCATCACGGCCAACCGCTTTTCGCGGTTATCGCGGAAACCCGGGATCTGGCGCGCCGCGCCGCCGCGCTGGCCAAGGCGGCCTATGAGGAAGCCGCTCCGCTGCTGGATGTCGCAGCGGCCCGCGCGGCCGGCGGCGAGCTTGTCACCGACCCGCTGAAGCTGGAGCGCGGCGATGTCGCGGAAGCGCTTGCTGCCAGCCCGCGCCGGCTCAAGGGGTCGATGGAGATCGGCGGGCAGGATCATTTCTATCTGGAGAGCCAGATCGCGCTCGCCATCCCCGGCGAGGACGAAGACATGCTGGTGCTGTCCTCGACGCAGCATCCGAGCGAAGTCCAGCACATGGTCGCGCAGGTGCTCGCCGTCGGCTCCCACGCCGTCACCATCGAGGTCCGGCGCATGGGCGGCGGCTTTGGCGGCAAGGAGACGCAGGCCAATCTCTTCGCCTGCGTCGCCGCGCTCGCTGCCCGCAAGCTGAAGCGCCCGGTAAAGCTCCGGCCCGACCGCGACGACGACATGGTCATCACCGGCAAACGCCATGATTTCGTGGTCGATTACGAGATCGGCTTCGATGACGAGGGGCATATTCACGCGGTGGACGCGGTCTATGCGGCGCGCTGCGGCTGGAACGCCGATCTCTCGGGCCCGGTCACCGACCGCGCGCTGTTCCACATGGACAATTGCTATTTCTACCCGGCGGTGCGCGGACGTTCGCAGCCCCTGCGGACCAACACCGTTTCGAACACGGCCTTTCGCGGCTTCGGCGGCCCCCAGGGCATGGTCGGAGCGGAACGCTTCATCGAGGAGGTTGCTTTCGCGACCGGGCTCGACCCGCTCGAGATCCGCAGGCGCAATCTCTATGGCGCGGTCGGTCGCGACATCACGCCCTATCACCAGCAGGTCGAGGACAATATCGCCGGCGACGTGATCGCCGAACTTGAACGGCGTTGCGATTACCGCGCGCGCCAGGCGGGGATCCGTGAGGCCAACCGCAAGAGCCCGGTCATCAAGCGTGGCATCGCGCTGACCCCGGTCAAGTTCGGCATCTCCTTCACCGCGACCTGGTACAATCAGGCAGGCGCCCTGGTGCATGTCTACACGGACGGCACGGTGGCGCTGAACCATGGCGGTACCGAGATGGGCCAGGGCCTCTATGTGAAGGTGGCGCAGGTCGTGGCGCAGGCTTTCGGGATCGGCCTCGACCGGATCAAGATCACCGCGACGACCACCGGAAAGGTGCCGAACACCTCGGCGACAGCCGCCTCCTCCGGCTCCGATCTCAACGGCATGGCCGCGCTCGATGCCTGCGAGACGATCAAGGCGCGGCTCATCGCCTTCGCGTCGAAGCGCTGGGAGGTTTCAGCCGAGGAGATTGCCTTCCTGCCGGGCCGGATCAGGATCGGCACGCAGGAGATGAGTTTCGCCGAATTCGTCGCGGCAGCCTACATGGCCCGCGTCCAGCTCTCGGCGACCGGCTTCTACGCGACGCCGAAGATCCATTGGGATCGCAAGGCCGGGCGTGGCCACCCGTTCTATTATTTCGCCTATGGCGCGGCTGCGGCCGAAGTCGCGATCGACACGCTCACCGGCGAATACAAGGTCGAGCGGGTCGACATCCTGCATGATTGCGGCACCTCGCTGAACCCGGCGATCGACAAGGGCCAGATCGAGGGCGGCTTCGTGCAGGGCATKGGCTGGCTCACCACCGAGGAACTCTGGTGGGACGACAACGGCCGGCTCAAGACCCATGCGCCCTCGACCTACAAGATCCCCGTCGCCTCCGACCGGCCGCGGATCTTCAATGTCGACCTGCTCGAGAACGCCCCCAATCGCGAGCCGACGATCCACCGTTCCAAGGCGGTCGGGGAGCCGCCGCTGATGCTGGCGATCAGCGTGCTCCACGCCTTGTCGGACGCGGTCGCGAGCGTCGGCAATCATCGCTTCTGTCCCCGTCTCGACGCGCCGGCGACGCCGGAGCGTGTACTCGATGCGGTCGACCGCATGCGGGAACAGGTACGGGGCGCGGCGCCATGACCGGGCTGGCGACTTTCCTCGAAGCCCATCTCGAGCAAGGCGCCATCCTTGTCAGCATCGAGCGCGCCGAAGGATCGACCCCACGCGAAACCGGCGCGACGATGGTCGTCACCGCCGAGGGCAATTCCGGGACGATCGGCGGCGGCCAGCTCGAATTCCACTGCGCCGACATCGCCCTTGAGATGCTGGCGAGCGGCGAGACCTCGCGACGCCTCGATATTCCGCTTGGGCCGCAAATGGGCCAGTGCTGCGGCGGCCGGGTCGGTGTCGTGCTGGAGCGGGCCAGGCCGTGCCATCTCGCGACTCTCCAGGCCGCCGAAGCGGCAAGGTGCGCAGCGCAGCCTGCCGTCCTCATCCTCGGCGCCGGCCATACCGGGCGCGCGCTTGCCGAGGCCCTCATGCGCCTGCCGCTGACGGTCATTCTGATCGACGACCGCGAAGCCCAGATGCACGATCTTCCCGTTGGTGTCGCACCGCTACGACTGGACGACCCGGTCGAGGCGATCACATCGGCCCAGCCCGGCACCGCCTTCGTGATCCTTTCGCACAGCCATGCGCTCGACTACCGGCTGACCGAGGCTGCGCTCCTGCGCGGGGATGCCGCCTATGTCGGCATGATAGGCTCGGCGACGAAGCGCGCTCGCTTCGCTGCCAGCTTCCGCCGCCGGCACCCTGCAAGCGATGCCCTGGCGCGCCTGACCTGCCCGATCGGCGGGGATGATGTGGACGACAAGCGCCCTGAGGTCATCGCCGCCTTGACGGCAGCCGAACTGGTGCGGAGCTTGCTTGCCAAGCAACAGGCTTCCGGGCAAAGCGTGGCGCAGGGCCGACAGGGTCCGGGGAGAAGGGCAGGAGATGACGGCGTCGCCGCATGACAGGACGGATACGCCGCCCCGGCTCGTGCTGTCGGGCATCTCCAAGAGCTTTCCCGGCGTGAAAGCCAATGACGACATCAGCTTCAGCGTGAAGCCCGGCGAGATCCACGCCCTGCTCGGCGAGAACGGWGCSGGCAAGTCGACGCTGGTCAAGGTCATCTACGGCGTTCAGCAGGCCGATTCGGGCAGCATCTCCTGGGATGGCCGGCCTGTTTCGGTCCCCTCGCCCAAGGCGGCGCGGCGGCTCGGCATCGGCATGGTCTTCCAGCATTTCTCGCTKTTCGACGCGATGACCGTGATCGAGAACATCGCGCTCGGCCTCGACGAGGCCGTGGATCGCGAGGAGCTGAAGACCCGCGTCGCCAAGGTTCTGCAGAGCTATTCGCTGCCGCTCGATCCCGAGCGCGAGGTCCATACGCTCTCGGTCGGCGAACGGCAGCGCATCGAGATCGTCCGCTGCCTGCTGCAGAAGCCGAAGCTCCTGATCATGGATGAGCCGACTTCGGTCCTGACACCGCAGGAGGTCGAGCGTCTGTTCGAGACCTTGCGGCAGATCGCGTCCGAAGGCTGCTCGATCCTCTACATCAGCCACAAGCTGCACGAGATCAAAGCCTTGTGCGACACCGCCACGATCCTGCGCGCCGGCCGGGTCGTCGCGACCTGCGACCCGCGGCAGGAGACGACACGGCGCATGGCCGAGCTGATGATCGGCGCCGAATTGCGGCAGATCGAGAACGCCCATTCCGGCAGGATCGGCAAGCGCCGACTGATCGTGTCTGGTCTCTCCCTGCCCGGCGAACCGCCTTTCGGCACGAGCTTGCGCGACATCAGTTTCGAGGCACGGGCCGGCGAGATCCTCGGCATCGCCGGCGTCGCCGGCAATGGCCAGGCCGAGCTGCTCGGCGCGCTGTCCGGCGAGCGCCTCAGTGCGGTGCCGAACGCCATCATGCTCGACGGCAAGCCCGTCGGCAGCGAGGGAGCGGGCGAGAGGCGCAGCGCCGGCCTCGCCTGCGTTCCGGAGGAGCGCAACGGACACGCCGCCGTGCCGGATTTCTCGCTGGCCGAGAATGCCATCCTGACGGCGCGCTACCGGCTGCCACTGGCACCTCGCGGCTTTATCCGCCTCGGAGCGGTTCGGCGCTTCGCCCAGGCCGTCATCGGCCGGTTCGATGTGCGCACCACCGGTCCAGGCTCTCCGGCCCGCTCATTGTCCGGCGGCAATCTGCAGAAATTCATCATGGGCCGCGAGATCGGCCAGGAACCAGGTGTCCTCGTGGTCTCGCAGCCGACCTGGGGGGTCGATGCGGGCGCCGCAGCGGCGATCCGGCAGGCGCTGGTCGATCTGGCGGCGAAGGGCTCTGCGGTCGTGGTGATCTCGCAGGACCTCGATGAACTGCTCGAGCTGGCAGACCGGCTCAGCGTCATCAACGAGGGCCGGCTCTCGCCGCCCCGCCCGGTCGCGGAGCTCGCGATCGACGAGATCGGCCTGATGATGGGCGGCATTCACGGCGCAGCCCAGCCCGAAGGAGCGCCGCTTCATGCTTGAATGGCGCCGCCGCCGCGAACCAAGCCGGGCGATGCTCTATCTGAGCCCGCTGATCGCGATCGCGCTCACCATGGCGACCGGCGCGTTGGTCTTCACGGCGATGGGTTATGACGGGCTGACCGCGGTCTTCGACTTCTTTCTCGTATCCTTCCTCGAGCCGCATCGCTGGCCGGATCTCGGCGTCAAGGCGGCGCCGCTGGTGATGATCGCGCTCGGCCTCGCCATCGGTTTTCGCGCCAATGTCTGGAATATCGGCGCCGAGGGCCAGTACATCATGGGCGCCATCGCCGGCACCGGCGTTGCCCTCGCCACCTATGAGATGAGCGGCTGGTGGATCCTGCCGGCCATGGCTCTAGCCGGCATCCTCGGCGGCATGGCCTGGGCTGCGGTCCCGGCGCTGCTGCGCGTCAGGCTTCAGGTCAGCGAAATCCTGACCAGCCTGATGCTGACCTATGTCGCGGTGCAGGTGCTGTATTATCTCGTGCGCGGCCCGTGGAAGGATCCGGACGGCTTCAACTTCCCGCAGACGCGGATGTTCACGGCCGATCAGACGCTGCCGGTCGTCATCCCCGAGACGCTCGTCCATCTCGGCATTCCGCTCGCACTCGTCATTGCCGTCATTGCCTGGCTGGTGTTGGAGAAGACGACCGCGGGCTATGCGGTGAAGGTTGTCGGGCTCGCACCGGCTGCGGCGCGTCACGGCGGCTTCAGCGCCGAACGGACGACCTGGGTGACGTTGCTGATCGGCGGCGGCCTTGCGGGTCTTGCCGGCATCTTCGAGGCTGCAGGCCCGTTCAGCCAGCTTACCCCGCAGTTCCCGGTCGGCTACGGGTTCACCGCCATCATCGTCGCCTTCCTCGGCCGCCTGCACCCGCTGGGCATCGTGCTCGGCGGCGTCGTTCTGGCGGCAACCTATGTCGGCGGCGAGATCGCCCAGACGACCGTGCGTCTGCCCCAGGCCGCGACCGGCATGTTCCAGGCGATGCTGCTGTTCTTCCTGCTCGCGACCGATGTGCTGGTCCGTTATCGCATCGCCTTCCGGGCGAGGCCGGCGAAAGTGGTGCCGCGATGAACAGCGTCATCCTGGTCTCGATCATCATGACGCTCGTCGCAGCGTCGACACCGATCCTGCTCGCGGCGCTCGGCGAGCTCGTCGTCGAGAAGTCGGGCGTGCTCAATCTCGGTGTCGAGGGCATGATGCTGACCGGGGCCGTCGCCGGTTTCGCGGTCGCCTTCAGCACCGGCAGCGTTGCGCTCGGCCTCATTGCCTCCGTTATCGCCGGCATCGCAACCGGGATGATCTTCGCCGTGCTGACGCTCAGCCTGACCGCGAACCAGGTCGCGACGGGCCTGGCGCTGACGATTTTCGGCGTCGGCGCCTCCTCGCTGATCGGCGCCGGCTTTGTCGGCCGCACGATCGATCGTCTGGGGCCCCTGTTTCCCGAAGCGCTTTCCAGCCATCCCTGGCTGCGTGCGCTCTTCGGGCACGACATCATCGTCTATCTCTCGCTTGCCCTGGTTCTCGGCGTGAGCCTCTTCCTGCGCAGGACGCGCGCCGGATTGATCCTGCGGGCGGTCGGCGAGAATGACGCCTCGGCCCATGCCATCGGCTATCCCGTCATTGGCATCCGCTATGCGGCGATCGCCTTCGGCGGCGCGCTGGCGGGCCTCGGCGGCGCCTATTTCTCGCTGGCGCTGACGCCGATGTGGGCTGACCGCCTCACCGCCGGGCGCGGCTGGATCGCGCTCGCGCTCGTCGTCTTCTCCGCCTGGAAACCCGGCCGGCTCCTGCTCGGGGCCTATCTCTTCGGCGCGGTGATGACCTTCGAGCTTCAGGCCAAGGCTGCCGGCATCACCTGGCTCGCGCCGGAGGTGCTGGCGATGGCCCCCTATCTTGCGACAATCCTGGTTCTGACGATGATGTCGCTCGGTCGCAAGACGGGCCGGCTCGACGCGCCCGCATGTCTCGGCAAACCCTTCTCGGCGTCCTGACGGCGCCGCCAACCCCGTGGGGAGAACAACCATGTCATCCATGATCACCCGCCGCACGCTCGTTGCCGGCGGCGCCGCGGCGTCCGCCCTGCCCCTGCTCGGCCGCAGCGCCTTTGCGCAGGCGCCACTGGGTGTCGGCTTCATCTATGTCGGTCCGATCGGCGATCACGGCTGGAGCTGGACGCATGATCAGGGCCGCAAGGCGCTCGAGAAGCAGTATGGCGACAAGATCAAGACCAGCTTCATCGAGAACGTCGCTGAGGGGCCGGATGCGGCGCGCGCGCTGCGCCAGCTGGCGCAGGCCGGCAACCAGCTGATCTTCGCGACCTCCTTCGGTTTCATGAACCCGACCATCCAGGTCGCAAAGCAGTTCCCGAAGCTGAAATTCGAGCACGCCACCGGCTATCAGCGCGCCGAGAACGTCGCGACCTACAATGCCCGCTTCTACGAGGGCCGCGCCGTGATCGRCACGATCGCGGGCCACATGTCGAAGAGCGGCCAGGCCGGCTACATCGCCTCCTTCCCGATTCCGGAGGTCGTGATGGGCATCAACGCCTTCACGCTCGCCGCCCGCAAGGTCAACCCGAACTTCAAGACCAAGGTCATCTGGGCCTCGACCTGGTACGACCCGGCCAAGGAAGCCGACGCCGCCAAGGCGCTGATCGACCAGGGCGCCGATGTGATCACCCAGCATACCGACAGCCCCGCCGCCCTGCAGGCGGCCGAGCAGCGCGGCGTCTTCGCCTTCGGCCAGGCGTCCGACATGAGCGCCTTCGCGCCCAAGGCGCATCTCTCGGCGATCGTCGACGACTGGTCGGGCTACTACATCAAGCGCGTCAAGGACGTCATGGACGGCAGCTGGAAGTCGGGCGACGTCTGGGGCGGGATCAAGGACGGCTTCGTCAAGCTCGCCCCGTTCAATCCCGCGATGACGCCAGCCGCACGCGCAGGCGCGGAAGAAGTCCAGAAGGGCATCGTTGCCGGCACGCTCCACCCCTTCACCGGCGAGCTCAAGGACCAGAAGGGCGTGCTGCGCCTCAAGGCCGGCGAGACCGCCCCCGACGAGATGCTGTCGAAGATGGACTGGTATGTCGACGGCGTGCAGGCCTGAGCGCGCAGGCCAACTTATCCTAACGTCACCCCGGCAGCCGGATCGAGACTTCGGCTGACGGGAATGACGGAGGCGGCATGACGCCCCGAACGATTCAGCATCAAAGCCTCTTGCAGATATTTTAAGCTTGAAACAAAATGAGGACCATACGAGCCGGAAGGGGATGGGGATCTCCGCCGGCCAGTAGGCTCCTTGCAGGTCCCGGGAGGACATCGGACATGAAGCTCAAACTCGCATTGTCTATCGGCACGGCGCTCGTCGCGCTGGGAGTTGCCGGCGCACAGGCCCAGGAGCCGATCAAGATCGGCGTCGTCAGCGTTCTTTCCGGCCCGCAGGCAGCCCTTGGCCAGCAATTGCGCGACGGCTTCCAGCTCGCAGTCGACCAGATGGGCGGCAAGCTCGGCGGACGGCCGGTGCAGATCACGGTGATCGATGACGAGCTCAAGCCCGATGTCGCGGTCGGCAAGGTTCGCGGCTTCGTCGAGGGCGGCAAGGTCGATTTCGTCGTCGGACCGGTCTTCTCGAACATTCTGGGCGCCATCGCCAAGCCAGTCCTGGACTCCGGCGCGGTGCTGATCAGCCCGAATGCCGGCCCTTCGACGCTTGCAGGCAAGGCCTGCCACCAGAACTTCTTCGTGACCTCGTACCAGAACGACCAGGTCCACGAGGTGCTCGGCAAATACGCTCAGGACCAGGGCTTCAAGCGCGCCTACATCATGGCGCCGAACTACCAGGCGGGTAAGGACTCGCTCGCCGGCTTCAAGAACTACTTCAAGGGCGAGGTGGTCGACGAGGTCTATGTCCCGCTGAACCAGCTCGATTTCTCGGCGGAGCTCGCCAAGATCGCCTCGGCCAAGCCCGACGTCGTCTTCGCCTTCATGCCGGGCGGTCTCGGCGTCAATCTGGTCAAGCAGTGGTCGCAGGCCGGCCTGCAGGGCAAGATCCCGTTCCTCTCCGCCTTCACGGTCGATGAATCGACCCTGCCGGCACAGCAGGACGCTGCGGTCGGCCTCTTCGGCGGCATGACCTGGGCGCCCAATATGGACAATCCGCAGAACAAGAAGTTCGTCGCGGATTACGAGGCTGCCTACAAGATCGTCCCCGGCTCCTACGCCATGCAGGCTTATGATGCCGCCTTGCTGATCGACTCGGCGGTCAAGGGTGCCGGCGGCACGGCCGACAAGGACAAGCTGCGGGCCGCGATCCGGAAGGCCGACTTCAAGTCGCTGCGCGGCAACTTCAAGTTCAACAGCAATGGCTACCCGATCCAGGACTTCTATCTGGTCAAGGTCGCCAAGCGCGCCGACGGCAAGTTCCAGACCGAGATCGCGCAGAAGGTGTTCTCGGACTATGCCGACCCGCATGCGAAGGATTGCGCGCTGARGTGAGGAGACTGCCCGGGGGAGCTCATGTCCCTTCGTCTCTCTGGGAGGAGAGAAGAGCTTGGATGATGGCAGGGTGCCGGAGAGCAGCCGCCTGTCATCGGAGCAGGACATCAGCTCCCCTTGGCGACATCCTCACCCTCGCCGCCGCCCCTGCCCTTTCCGGGGACGGACGCCCGCCCGTGCCTGACTTGCGTCTCGCTGCGCCCGCCTAGCATGCTGCGAAAAGTTGCGACGGTTTTCGCATTCGGCATGCTCTAAATTATGAGAATCGATCGCGTTTTCTGCGTTGGACGACTTTGTCCAAACGCAGCGTGATCAAGGGGCGCCCCGCGCCGGCCAACGAATATCGAGCTGATGACCACCAGTCTCCTCATCGTCCAGATCCTGAACGGGTTGCAGCTCGGCATCCTGCTGTTCCTGGTGGCAGCGGGGCTGACGCTGGTCTTCGGCGTCATGGATTTCATCAACCTGGCCCATGGCGTGCAGTACATGCTGGGGGCCTATCTCGCCGTGACCTTCGTCGGGCTGACCGGAAGCTTCGTGCTGGGGCTGCTGCTCGCCCTGGCGGCTGCGCTCGTCATCGGGCTAGCCCTCGAATTCCTGGTCTTCCGCCATCTCTATGAACGCGACCATCTCGACCAGGTTCTCGCGACCTTCGGGCTCATCCTGCTCCTGAAC
>NZ_JBFTLD010000128.1:0-17893 GCF_056396265.1 Allobosea sp. 05T422_2
CCTCTACATGAACCGGGACTCGGACTGGCGGTTTCACAGCGAGAGCGGCGCAGTCGTGGTGCGAGCGCAGCCGGCCGTGCGCGTCAATAACGGGCTGATGATGCGCGACGCCGCCCTGGCAGGGCTTGGCATCACCTTGCTGCCGACCTTTGTCGTCCATGAGCAGGTCGCCCGCGGCGACCTGCAGATCGTCGATGTCGGGATCGAGGCCGAAGGCGCTGAAGTCCACGTCGCCCATCCCCGCGACCGCGCAGCCTCCGTCAAGGTACGCTCCTTGACGGAACATCTGCGCCAGAGCTTCGGGAATCCGCCCTATTGGGAGACAGCGGTCGCCCAGGCCTCGCCGATGTCGTGAACACGACACATTCTCGGCACCGCACTGCGCCGCCGAGGCATTGGATGCATCTGCGCTCAGACCGAGCGGCTGTAGCTGCGCCCCGGCTGAGCGAGATAGGCATCGAAGACCGAGGCCACCTTGCGGACAAGCAGGCGCGAATCCTCCGGCATCAGCACGCGACTGCCGTCGAAGTGAATGACCCCGTCCTGCGCCAGCGCCTTCAGTCGCGGGAAGGATGGCGCCAGATCCTCCGGGTTCGCCTTGTGCCTGGCGCAGACGGCGCCGATATCGACCGTGAGATCGCACATCAGGCGTTCGATCAGCTCGGCACGCAGCCGGTCGTCAGCACTGAGCCGGAAGCCTTTGGCCGTGGCCAAGGCCCCGCTCAGCACACGCTCGGCATAGCGGCCGATGACGACCTCGTTCTGGACATATCCGCCGGGAAGGCGGCCGATCGCCGAGGCGCCGAAGCCGATCAGCGCCTCGGCGCCGTCAGTGGTGTAGCCCTGGAAATTGCGGCGCAGCACGCCGTCTGCCCCCGCCTGCCCCATGCTATCGTCCGGCAAGGCAAAATGATCGAGGCCGATGCGGACATAGCCGGCGGCGACCAGCGCCTCGGCCATTGCCTCAGCCTGCTCGTGACGTTCCAACCCGTCAGGCAAATCCGCCTCGTCGATCCTGCGCTGATGTTTCTTGAAGCCGGGCACATGAGCATAGCCGAAGACCGAGAGGCGGTCCGGCCGCAACGCGACGCAGCGCTCGACCGTCTCGATGCAGGACCGGAGGGTCTGCTTCGGCAAGCCGTAGATCAGGTCGAAATTCAAGCCGCTGATGCCGGCAGCTCTGAGCCCGGCGACGACGCCTGCCGTCTGCTCGACGCTCTGGATGCGGTTGATGGCCGTCTGCACCACCGGATCGAAGCTCTGGACGCCGAGGCTCGCCCGATTGACGCCGGATGCAGCCAGCGCCTCTGTCACCGCCCTTGTCAGCCTGCGGGGGTCGATCTCGACGGCGATCTCGGCCGAGGGGGCGATGACAAAGCGCTMCCGCAACAGCGTAACCAGACGAAGGAAATCGTCCGGCGCGATGATCGTCGGCGTACCACCGCMAAAATGGACATGCTGGACCTGGAGCGGCGCAGCGAGCCGATCGGCAACGAGCGCGATCTCGCGGCGCAGGACTGCGAGATAATCGACGATCGGCTGGTCGCGCAGGGCAACACTGGTGTGGCAGCCGCAATACCAGCACATCGAGCGGCAGAACGGGATGTGGACATAGAGCGAGGCCTTCGTTCCGGGCCTCAGCGCCTGCAGCCAATCGCCATAACTTTCCGCACCGATCTCGCCCGTGAAATGTGGCGCAGTCGGGTAGCTGGTATAGCGCGGCAGGCGCTCGTCGAAATACCGCGCCCGGACATCGGTCATGACACGTATCCCTGTCTTGCCAGAGTCGATTTCAATGGCCCGTGTCTAGCGCGCCCCGGCGAACGATCCTTGATCCAGGACAAATGCCGCCCCGATCGATGGGGCGTGCTACCGACTCGAGAGGATTGGCCTCTGCGCGCGACCGCCATGGCTCCCAACGCAGTTCCGCCCATCGCTCAGAGCTCTTGCCAAGCACGGGCTCCTCTTCTGGAATACGCCACGCGCCGCCTGCGCTGTCGTCGCAGGTTGCTGCCGAGGCAAGCCCTCTGGGGTGCCGCGGCAGTTGCGTGCACGAAAATGGGGAACAGACCACACATGACGAAAACGCGGTTCGATATCTGGCTCGACCAGCATCACGCTGAGTTCACGGCGATCCGGCGCGACATCCATGCCCATCCGGAGCTCGGCCTGGAAGAACACCGCACGGCCGCGCTGGTCGCGGACAAACTCCGGGAATGGGGCGTCGAGGTGACCGAAGGCGTCGGCGGAACCGGCGTAGTCGGTGTCATCCGTGGCCGCCGGCCGGGCCAGGGCGCGATCGGACTGCGCGCCGACATGGACGCGCTTGCGCTCATCGAGGAGACAGGGCTGCCCTATGCCTCGCAGAATCCGGGCCGCATGCACGCCTGCGGCCATGACGGGCACACGACCATGCTGCTCGGCGCAGCGCGCTACCTCGCCGAGAACCCCGATTTCGCCGGCAGTGTGAATCTGATCTTCCAGCCGGCGGAGGAAGGACGCGGCGGAGCGCTCGCCATGCTGAAGGACGGGCTATTCGCGCGCTTCCCCTGCGATGCGATCTACGGGCTGCATAACTCACCAGGCATGCTGGCCTCGTCCTTCGGCACGTGCAACGGCCCGATGCTGGCTGCGGCCGATAGCTGGCAGGTGATCTTCCGCGGAGTCGGTGGGCATGGAGGTTCACAGCCTCACCTCTCGACCGACATCACCTATGCCCAGGCCCATTTCGTGCTCGGATTGCAGGGCATCATCGGGCGCAATGTCGCGCCGCTCGACACCGCCGTGATCAGCGTCGGCTATGTCCATGCCGGCTCGGCGGAAGCCAGCAATGTCATCCCGGCAGAGCTCGTCATCGGCGGTACGGCGCGCACCTACGCGCCGGAAATCCGCGATCTGGTCGAGCGACGGATTGCTGAACTTGCCGCGGCAACCGCGCAAGCCTGGGGCTGCACCGCGGAGGCCTCCTATCGGCGCGGACCGAGCGCCTTGCGGAACCAGCCGGATCAGGTCGCAGTCGCAGTGGCCGCCGCGTCCACTTCGGTCGGCGCCGCCAATGTCAATGGGGCGATCCGGCCGGGAACCGGGGCCGAGGATTTCGCCGAAATGATGCAGATCAAGCCGGGCGCCTTCATGCGCATCGGCAATGGCGTCGAGGCGGACGGCTCCTTCAAGGGGCTTCACACGCCGCTCTTCGACTTCAACGACGAGATCATTCCCGACGGCATTCGCTACTGGGTGAACATCGTCAGCGAAGAGCTTGGCGAGGATCTGCGGGCAGCCGCGGCCTGAGGCTACCTGCGCCACTTTCCCGCGCCGCCGGAAGCGGCGCGGGACCATACTCTGCTGTCGAAGGGGCGCAGCCTGTCCGCCCTCTTGCCGTTACGGTTACAGGCAACAGTTCCAGGCGCGCAAAACTTCGCCACGCTGGCAGTATGCCCTGCAGATGCGGGCCCTCAGTGCTGCGGCCGGAGGCTGCCATGGAGCAGGCGCAAAAGCGTGGACTGACGAGGCTCTTGCTGCGCTGGCCAGAACGGCGCGCGCAGCTGCGGGAAAAATTCGCCCGCGACCCCGGCTTTGCAGAGCTGTGCGAGGCTTATGAGGCAGCCTGCGAGGCCGAGTCCTATTGGACGAAATCGACACTGCCTGTGGGCCCGGCTCGAGCCAGGGAATACGACGCCCTCGTCTCCGCGACAGAACAAGATATCTTGATCCGGCTAGGTCTTTCTTAAGGGAGCCGACCCGGATTCTGGCGGAATTCATCGAATACTGTCTTGATCCATGCTGGCTCGCAGGGCATCATCGGGCWTTCAAGAGCTAATTACGGGTTTTCTTCAGTCCTAGCTGTMGAGGCGAGTGATGGGCGGGCGCATTGCAAGGCTGCATGACGGGAACCCTCCTCCCCAACTCATCCTTGCAGCGTTGGACACTCTGCTGGCGCACGAGGCCTTGCGCCTTTCCGAGCGCAACCGGCGCTTCCTCTCTTTTGTCGTCACGCAAACCGTTGCGGGCCATTCCGACCGTATCAAAGCCTACTCGATCGGCGTCGATGTCTTCGGCCGCGACGACAGTTTCGAGCCTGGCACCGACCCGATCGTGCGGATCGAGGCGACACGCCTGCGCTCGGCGCTGGCAACCTATTACGAGACGGCGGGAGCAAGCGCTCCCGTCAGAATCGCGATGCCACCCGGCAGCTACGTTCCATCCTTCACGTGGCAGCCGTCAGGAAATGGAGCCACGAGACCCGCTTTCGCTGCCGAGCCAACAGGGATCACGACCTCCGGCGCCAGCCTGCCGACAATCATCATCAAGAACCTGACGGACCGCGCGGCCCGGCTTGCGGCAGTTCATGGCGACCTGCTTATCGAAACCATCATGAAGCGGCTCGTCACAGCCGGCTTCAGACTGTTCGCGATGCCGTCTGCCGAGCGCAGAGCTGCCGCGATCGCGATCAGCAAACTCCTCCTGCACCCCGACGAGACTTACGCGCTCGATATCGCGGTCCATCCGATGTCGACCTGCCTGCGCTTTTCCTGGTGCGCCACCGATCTGCGCAGCGGAGAGATCATCTGCTCCGACTTCGTCGATGAGACCGAACGCGACGTGCCTTGTGCGAGCACCATCGACATGATCGCTGCGCAGGCAGTCCAATCGGTGTCAGAGGCTCTCGCCGACTGAACTGGTCGCCCGCCGCGCTCTTAGCTTACCGTAACTGTTACAGGCTTAAGCCCTTGCCGACCCCATGCGACCGTCGCCCGGCGCGCATGGGCCGCGTCCGACGGCTGTCGGGCTGGCCCGGAGCGTCGATCCGGCACCGGGAGTGATTCATGGAACGCCACAAACTCATGGCCGCCGCAGCCTTGGCACTGACGCTAGGGTTATCCGGCAAAGCCGTGCAGGCCCAGACGGCCCCGCCCCCCAAACCCAACATCCTCGTCATCTTCGGCGATGATGTCGGCCAGTCGAACCTCAGCGCCTATACGCACGGGCTGGTCGGGTACAAGACGCCGAACATCGACCGCATCGCCAAGGAAGGCATGTTGTTCACGGACTATTATGCCGAGAACAGTTGCACGGCGGGGCGTTCGACCTTCATCACCGGCCAGTCCTGCCTGCGCACCGGCCTGTGCAAGGTCGGCATTCCAGGCGCTCCGGTCGGACTGCAGAAGGGCGACATCACCATCGCCCAGGCGCTCAAGGCGCAGGGCTACGCCACCGGCCAGTTCGGCAAGAACCACCTCGGCGACAAGGACGAGTATCTGCCGACCAATCATGGCTTCGATGAGTTCTTCGGCAATCTCTACCATCTCAACGCCGAGGAAGAACCAGAGCGGCCCTATTGGCCGAAGGATGACGCCGCGTTCGTCAAGGCGATGTCGCCGCGCGGTGTGCTCAAGACCYCAGCCGACGGCAAGATCGAGGACACCGGGCCGCTGACCCGCAAGCGCATGGAAACGGTCGACGACGAGACCACCAGCGCCGCGATCGATTTCATGCAGCGCCAGACACGGGCCAACAAGCCCTTCTACACCTGGATGAACTTCACCCGCATGCACATCTTCACGCATGTGCGGCCGGAGTTTCGCGGCAAGAGCGGCATGCCCGGCAACGAATATGCCGACGGAATGTGGGAAATGGATCAGAACGTCGGCAAGCTACTGAAGACGCTTGACGATCTCGGCATTGCCAACAACACGATCGTGGTCTTTACCACCGACAATGGTCCCAACCTGTTCACTTGGCCGGACGCGGCGACGACGCCGTTCCGTTCGGAGAAGGACACGAACTGGGAAGGCGCGTTCCGCGTACCGGCGATGATCCGCTGGCCGGGCCAGGTCAAGGCCGGCGAGGTCAACAACGGCATCGTCTCCGGCCTCGACTGGTTCCCGACATTGCTCGCCGCCGCCGGCGACAAGGACGTGAAGGAACGCCTGCTCAAGGGCTGGCAGCCGCAGGGCAGCGCGGTCAGCTTCCGCAACCATCTCGATGGCTTCAACCAGCTCGATTTCATCACCGGCAAGACCGATAAGAGCGCGCGCAACGAGTTCTACTACTTCAACGATGACGGCGGCCTCGTCGCGATGCGCTCCGGCAACTTCAAGTTCGTCTTCGAAGTGCAGGAGCAGCGGGGGCAGATGGATATCTGGGCGCATCCTTTCACGCCTCTGCGCTTGCCCAAGATGTTCAACCTGCGGATGGACCCCTACGAGCATGCCGATATTTCCGGCAGCGGCTACGATCAATGGCGGGTCGAGAACGCGTACGTGATCGGCCTCGCGCAGATGAAGGCGGGCGCATTCCTGGAGACTTTCACCGAGTATCCGCCCAGCCAGCGGCCGGCGAGCTTCAACGTCGAAGGCATCCGCCGGGCGGTCGACCGGAAGATCGACGAGTCCTTCAAGAAGCGCGGCCTAGAGTGAGCCTGTCGCTMTGATATGTTGCCGGCCGGCGCCGCGAGGCGCCGGCTGAACTTCTGAACATGGTTCTAGAGCTGGGAACGGGCATGAGCGTGGGGACAGAAGCGCCGAGGCGGCGTCGCAGCGCTAGCGCGATCCCGGATCGCCGGTCCTTGATGCTATGCTCGCCCTGCCAGCTGGCTTGCTGTTCCTCTCGGGTACGGCCGCGCTGATCCTCCAAGTCATCTGGATCAGGCAGCTCTCGACCGTGGTCGGGGTCGAGGTCTATGCCGTGACGACCGGCGTCAGCGCCTTCTTCGCCGGCCTCGCGATCGGCGGCCTGATCTTTGGACCGATTGCCGACCGCAGCCTTCAGCCCTTGCGTCTCTACGCCGCTCTCGAAGGTGGCGTCGCGATCCTCGCCATGGCTGCGACCATCGGCCTGTCGCAGGCAGCTCCACTCTTTGCCCGACTGGAAGTGACGACACCGCTGCTCGCCTGGGCGATGGTGTTCGCGCTCGTCGGCCTGCCCGCCGTCCTGATGGGCGGCACGCTGCCAGCGCTGACGCGTTTCGCCGCCACCCGGCGCGACGATGTCGGTCAGGTCGGCGGCGGGCTCTATGCGGCCAATACAGCGGGCGCCATCACCGGTGCACTGCTCGCCTCGTTCCTTGTCATTCCCGCGGTCGGCATGCGCGGCTCGGCGCTCGTGGCCGCCGCAATCTGCCTGGTTGCGGCCCTCGCGGCGCTTGCAACGAACGCTAAGGCAGGCGTCGCAAGCGTCGACGCGGTCAAGCCGACCGATAGCGGCTTCTCGCCTTCGGCCGTGCTGGCCATCGCCCTCTACTCGGTCGCAGGCGGCATCGCGCTGGGTTACGAGGTGGTGTGGTCGCAGACGATCGTGCCCTTCATGAGCACGCGCAGCTTCGCCTTCTCCGTCCTGCTCGCAACCTATCTCACCGGGCTCGCGCTGGGGGCTGCCATTTTCGCGCGCTGGGCCGATCGCGTCACGAAGCCATGGAGTGTCTTCGGCCTGCTCATCGCGGGGGCCGGCCTGTCGGCCGCTCTGGCCATCGCCGTGCTCGGCCCCTGGCTGAGCCAGCTCCAGGGCCTGGTCGAGGCAGCAGTGCTGAATCTGACGGGCAGCGCCTTTGCCGGCATGTCCGCCCGATTTGCCGTCGCCGCGATCTGCGTCGTCCTTCCCAGTACCCTGTTCCTGGGCGCGGCCTTTCCAGCGGCGTTGCGCCTGATCGTCGCCCCCCGGCATATCGGCCGCGGTGTCGGCATGATCGTCGCGTTGAATACCCTCGGCGGCATTCTTGGCACGGCCATCACCGGCTTCGTCCTCATTCCGGCGCTCGGGCTCGTCCAGAGCCTCGCAGTGCTCGCCGTTGCCGCCGCGCTGGTGGGAGCCGTCGCTGCCTTGCGCGAACGGCGCGCCGGCTCAAAGGCCTGGATCGCGGCACTCGCCATCAGCGCCGCCACATGCGCGACCGCCATCCTCCTGCCATCCGATCGCCTCGCCACGCTGATGCCCGGCGCCCGCGGCGCGAGCCTTACCTTCTATGACGAGAGCCTGGGCGGCACGGTCGCCGTCGTCGAGCGGAGCTCGGGCCGAAACCGCTTCCGCCGTCTCTACATCCAGGGCGTCTCCAATTCCGGCGATGCGATGCCATCCCTGCGCTACATGCGGATGCAGGCATTGCTGCCGCTGATCATTCACAATCGCGAGCCGAAATCGGCTTTGGTGATCGGCTTCGGTACCGGCATCACGGCGGGAGCCTTGCTGACCTATYCCGGCCTCGACCGGCGCGTCGTTGCCGAATTGCTGCCGAGCGTCATCCGCGCGGCGCCGAATTTCGAGGGTAGCTTCCGGGCCGCAACCGACCCGCGTCTCGAGATCCGCCTGCGCGATGGACGCCGCGAGCTCCTGCGCAACCCGGATCGCTACGACCTGATCACGCTCGAACCGCCGCCGCCCTCTGCTACGGGCGTCGCCAACCTGTATTCGAGCGATTTCTATGCTCTGGCTCAATCGCGCCTTGCCGAGGGTGGCCTCGTCGCGCAGTGGCTGCCCCTGCCGACCCAGAACGACGAAGACACGCGGTCTCTGGTGCGCAGCTTCCTCGACGTCTTCCCGCATGCCACCCTCTGGACCACGGAGCTGCACGAGATGCTGCTGATCGGCTCGCAAGAACCGGTTTCGCTGGATCTGCAGAGGATCGCCGGCCGCTTCGCACAGCCGGAGGTGGCAAAGGCTCTGAGTGATGTCGGCATCGATTCCCCTGCGGCTCTCCTCGCGACCTTCGTCACCGATCGGCAGGGGCTGGAGCGCTATGCAAGTTCTGCTCGCCCCGTGACGGATGACGATCCGCGCATCGAATATGCAGGCTGGGTGCGGCGGCTCGAACTGGCGCGGACCTTGCCCATTCTCCTGGAGATGCAGGGAGAACCGCCGGTCATCGGTGCCGACGATGCATTCCGGGCCGATCTTGCAAATGAGCGCAGCAGACTCGTGACATTCTACGATGCCGGCCTTGCCGCCTATGTCGGCGACCGGGCGCGCTGGGCGCGGCAGATGCGGCGCGTGATCCAGGCCGATCCCGCCAACCCCTATTACAACTGGTTCACAGGGGGCCCTCGCGAATGAGCGAGCGCGGAAGCATTCTGCGGAATGCCCGCCCCCGGAAGCCCGACATTGAGAAGGAGAACCCGGTGCTGAACGTYCGAGCTGCCCTGGCCGTGTTGTTCCTGGTCTCATCCTGGGCGTGGAATGGCGCCGTCCTCGCCCAATCCGACCCTCTGCCATCCTGGAACGACGGCAAGGCAAAGACCGCCATCGTCGAATTCGTCAGAAGGGTAACGCAGGAGGGCGGCCCCAATTACGTCAAGCCGGCGGAGCGCATCGCCACGTTCGACAATGACGGCACGCTCTGGGCCGAGCAGCCGGTCTATTTCCAGCTTCAGTTCGCCTTCGACGAGGTGAAGCGGCTCGCTCCCCTGTATCCGGAGTGGAAGAGCAAGGAACCCTACAGGTCGGTCCTTGCCGGCGACATGAAGGGGCTGGCGGCCTCCGGAGAAAAGGGCCTCCTGCAGATCATGGCGGCTGCCCATTCCGGGATAACGACACGGGAATTCGAGCGATTGGTCGCCAGCTGGCTCAACACCGTACGGCACCCGACGAAGAAGCGCCCCTATACCGAGATGGTCTACCAGCCGCAGCTGGAGCTGCTGACCTATCTGCGCGCCAACGGCTTCAAGACCTTCATCGTCTCGGGCGGTGGCGTCGAATTCATGCGCGTCTTCGCCGACAAGGTTTATGGCATCCCGCCCGAACAGGTGGTCGGCTCCGCCGGTGCAGTGACATTCAGGCTGAGCCCGAGCGGCAAGCCCGAACTGTTCAAGGACGCCAAGGTCGAGTTCATCGATGACGGCCCCGGCAAGCCTGTCGGGATCAACCGCTTCATCGGCCGGCGACCGATCCTGGCCTTCGGCAATTCCGACGGCGACCTGCAGATGCTGCAATATACGACGGCCGGCGATGGGCCACGCCTGGCCCTCATCATCCATCACACCGATGCCGAGCGCGAATGGGCCTATGACCGCAAGTCGCCTATCGGTAAGCTCGACAAGGCTCTCGATGAGGGCCAAGCCAACGGCTGGACCATTGTCGACATGAAGTCGGACTGGAAGGCTGTCTTTCCGCCGGAGCCGTAGCGATGAACAAGGAAGACGTGGTCAAGCGCTTCAGGATCACGGACGGCGACAAGTTTCGGCTTTCCGACGTCGACCCCGCCGATGTTTGCGGTTTCGACATTGAGAAGGACGACGCCAAGGAGTTGCTGGCAGCCGGGGTCAAGCGTCTGCACGCGCTGCAGGAGCGGCTCTACGCCGAAGGGCGCTGGTCGCTCCTCGTCATCTTCCAGGCAATGGATGCGGCCGGCAAGGACGGCACGATCGAGCACGTCATGTCGGGCATCAACCCGCAAGGCTGCGAGGTGACGTCCTTCAAGGCTCCAAGCACCATCGATCTGCGGCACGATTTCCTGTGGCGCACCACCTGCGCACTGCCGGAACGCGGTCATATCGGGATCTTCAACCGTTCCTATTATGAAGAGGTCCTGGTCGCGCGGGTCCATCGCTCGGTGCTCGAAGCGCAGAACCTCCCGCCGAAGCTGATCACAGACGATATCTGGCGCGAGCGTTTCGAGAGCATGCGCGATTTCGAGCAGCACCTTTCGCGCAACGGCGTCGCGATCCTGAAATTCTTCCTGCATGTCTCGAAGGACGAACAGCGGCGCCGTCTCCTCGCCCGGATCGACGAACCGGACAAGAACTGGAAATTCGACTCAAGGGATCTGGCCGAGCGCGGTCATTGGGACGAGTATATGGGTGCCTATGAGGATGCGATCCGGGGCACCGCGACGAAGAGCGCGCCCTGGTACGTCATTCCCGCAGATCACAAATGGTTCACGCGGCTCGCCGTGGCGGCAGCCATTGGCGAAAAGCTCGAACAGCTCGACCCACAGTTTCCGACGGTCGACGACGACATGCGCAAGGCCATGGCACAGGCGCGCAAGGTATTGGCGAGCGAGGAGCGGTCCGAGCGCGCCAAGGCGGATTGAACAGCAGCGGAGGCCCGACGACCATGACGGATGGCGCGGTACTGGACAGGATCGACACGTTGAGCGGCATGATCCGCATTCCCGGCGGAACCTTCCGCATGGGCTCGGACAAGCACTATCCGGAGGAGGCGCCGAGCCATCGCGTCACGGTCGATGGTTTCTGGATCGACGCGACTCCGGTCACCAATGCGCAGTTTCGCGCCTTCGTCGAAGCAACCGGCTACGTCACCTTCGCCGAGATCCCGCCGGACCCAAAGGACTATCCCGGCGCCCTGCCCCATATGCTGCGAGCAGGCTCGCTGATGTTCAACCCACCGACCCATGCGGTCGACCTGCGCGACTGGTCGCAATGGTGGAAATTCCAGTTCGGCGCGACCTGGCGCAAACCCTATGGGTCGGGGTCGTCGATCAAGGGGCTCGACGACCACCCGGTCGTGCATGTCGCCTATCGCGATGCCGAAGCCTATGCAGCCTGGGCCGGAAAGGCCGTGCCGACCGAGGCCGAATGGGAATTCGCCGCACGTGGCGGGCTTGAGGATGTCGAGTTCGCCTGGGGCGACGAGTTGACGCCTGGCGGGCGTCATATGGCCAACACCTGGCAGGGCAATTTCCCCCACGAGAATACGCGGGAAGACGGGTTTGCACGCACCTCTCCTGTCAGCGCCTTTCCCGCCAACGGCTATGGCGTCCAGGACATGATCGGCAATGTCTGGGAGTGGACAACGGATTTCTGGTCGACGCGCCATCAAGGCGATGCACCCAAGGCCTGCTGCGTGCCGCAAAATCCCCGCGGCGGCCCCGAGGCCGACAGTTATGATCCGCGTCAGCCTGCGATCCGCATTCCGCGCAGAGTCCTGAAGGGCGGCTCGCATCTTTGCGCACCAAGCTATTGCCGGCGCTATCGCCCKGCCGCCCGCCATGCCGAACCGGTGGATACCTCGACGAGCCATGTCGGCTTCCGTTGCGTGGTCCGGACCGAGCCCGCCCCCCCGACCTGAATGCAGCTGTAACGGTTACGTTGCTGACTGGAGCGCCGCTTCGTTCAGAATTCCGGCGAAAGCCCCACTCGCATTCCGGAGGGAACAGGCTGATGAGCGACGGCAGGGGATCGGCGGCTCGGGACGCGGTCGTCGATCTGCAGAAGCGGATCAACCATGACATCATCGGCCAGGAACGCGTCGTCGAACGGCTCGTCGTCGCACTGCTTGCCAATGGCAATGTCCTGCTCGAGGGCCTGCCGGGTCTCGCCAAGACCCGCGCCATCAAGAGCCTTTCGAATAATCTCGAATCCGACTTCAGCCGCATTCAGTTCACGCCGGACCTTCTCCCCTCGGACGTCACCGGCGGCGAGATCCTGCGCGGCGACGGTCAGTTCGAGTTCCGCAAGGGACCGATCTTCGGCAACCTTGTCCTGGCTGACGAGATCAATCGCGCCCCGCCCAAGGTCCAGTCGGCGCTCCTCGAAGCGATGGAGGAACGGCATGTGACAGTCGCCGGCAAGCGCTACGACCTGCCCGACCTCTTCATGGTGCTCGCGACCCAGAACCCGATCGAGCAGGAGGGAACCTATCCTCTCCCGGAAGCGCAGATGGACCGCTTCCTCATGCATATCCGGATCGACTACCCCACCGATGCCGATGAGGTGAAGGTGATGCGGCTCGTTCGCGGGGAAGCTGCTGAGCCGACGGGTGCTGCCGCGCAGCCTCCGCCGAAGATCCCGCAGAAGCTGATCTTCGAGGCGCGCTCCGAGATCGACCGGGTGACGACGAAAGCGGTCGTCGAGACCTATATGGTCGCCCTTGTCGCCGCGACGCGCAGGCCCGCCGAATTCGGCGACAAGTTGAAGAACTGGATCGCAGTCGGGGCAAGCCCGCGCGGCTCGCTCGCACTCGATCGCTGCTCGCGCGTCTATGCCTGGCTCAACGGACGCGATTATGTCACGCCCGAAGATGTCCAGGCGATTGTCCATGACTGCCTGCGCCATCGCCTGTCGCTCAGCTACGAGGCCGGCGCCGACGGCGTGAATGCGGACGGTGTGCTGGACGAGATCATGAAACTGGTTGCGGTCGCGGCCTAGGGCGGAGCGGCTCATGGCGTTGATGCGGGAAAGACAGGGAGCAGGCAGCGCCGTTCCGGAAACTGGCGCGCGCGTCTTTGTCTCGCTCGATGATCTGCTGCGGCTGAAGCACCGTGCAAAGGGTTTCAGCTTTCTGCCTCGCCAGCCGGTTCACAGCCTGCTTGCCGGCCGGCATGCCTCACGCCTGCGGGGACGCGGCCTGAACTTTGAGGAGTTGCGCCACTATTTCGAGGGGGACGATACCCGTTCGATCGACTGGCTGGCGACGGCTCGTCTCGGCTCTCCTCATGTCCGCGTCTATTCGGAAGAGCGCGATCGGCCGGTCCTGCTGATCGTCGACCAGCGCAGCACGATGTTCTTCGGCAGCCAGCGGGCGATGAAGTCAGTCGCAGCCGCCGAAGCCGCGGCACTCAGTGCCTGGCGCGTCACCTCCCTCGGCGACCGCATCGGCGCGGTCGTCTTTGGCGATCGGCAGATCGTCGACATCAAGCCGCAGGGACGCGATATCGGCGTGATCCGCGTGCTTTCGGAAGTGGTGAAGCAAAATCACGCCCTAGGCCAGCCAGAACCGACGTCGGCGGCGGCCCAGCTCAATGAAGCCCTTCGCCATGCGGTCCGCATGGCGACGCATGCCTGGCTGGTCTGCCTGATCTCCGATGCCGCCGGCGAGGATGAGGAAACGGCGCGGCTGATCACCCGCCTTTGTGCTCACAACGATGTTCTGGCCGTCTACGTTCACGATCCGCTCGAGCGCGACCTGCCGGATGTCGGCCCCGCCGTTTTCAGCTCCAGTCTTGGCCAGATCGAAATCGATTCTTCCTCTCAGGATCTGCGTAGCCGGTTCGCGCGCGAGCATGCAGACTGGCGCGCACGACTGGCGGATCTCTCCCGCCATCGGGCGATCCCGATTCTTCCGATCTCGACAAGCCTCGATGTTGCGGCACAGTTCCGCGAACTCATTGGCAGACGCAGGGAACGCCGGGCCGCGGCAGCGCAAGGGCGGCCGCTGCGATGAGCGACGATCCCGGGAGCCTGGCCAATCTTCGCGACCTGGTGCTGCCCCCGGACATTCCGTTCTGGCCGCCCGCGCCGGGTCTCTGGATCGTCGCGGCAACTTGCCTCGCGATGCTCGCGGTTCCGGCCTGGCGCGCAGTCCAACGCTACCGCGCCGCCGCCTATCGTCGCGCGGCGATCGCCGAACTGGAGACCATATCGGCTGGGGTAGAGCAGAACGATCCCGACGCCGTCGCGCGCATCTCCGCGGTGATGAAGCGCGTCGCCATGATCGAATACGGCCGCGACAAGATCGCCTCGCTCAGCGGCCCCGCTTGGGCCGATTTCGTTGCACACGAGGCAGGCACGGGCTTCGATCCGGCCACGATACATCGGCTGCTCACCGAGGCCTTCGATGGCAGGACCAAGCCGGATCCGTCTGAACTACGGCTTCTCATCGGGCATGCCGAGCTTTGGGTCYGCGCCCACCGCACGCCTCCCGTCGCGGAGGCCTGAACATGCTGACCTTCGCCTATCCCTGGCTGGCCCTGATCACCCCCCTGCCGATAGCCGTCTGGCTCCTTCTGCCCGCCCATGCCAGCAATCGGACAGGCTTGCGCGTTCCGTTCTTCGACCGTCTTACAGCGCTCAGCGGTCAAACTCCGCATCTCGGAGGGGTGATCGCGCCACGTCGCACTCTTCCCTTGTTCGTCCTGATTCTCTGCTGGCTGCTGGCTGTGGCTGCGCTCGCGCGCCCACAATGGATCGAGCCGCCCCTTCATCAGGACCGCCCAACCAGGGACCTGCTGCTTCTGGTCGACCTGTCCGGGTCGATGGACACGAAGGACTTCGTCGACGCATCGGGCAAGACCGTCGACCGACTGACGGCGGTCAAGCAAGTGCTCGACGAGTTCCTGTCGCGACGCAAGGGCGACCGGGTCGGCGTCGTCGTCTTTGGCGATGCGCCATTCGTCCTCGTGCCGTTTACGACTGATCTTGAACTGAGCCGCGCGTTGCTGCGCGACACCGTCGTCGGAATGGCCGGTCCGCGCACGGCCTTCGGTGACGCGATCGGCCTCGGCATCGGGCTCTTCGACCGCAGTACCGTCAAAGCGAAGACGATCATTGCTCTGACCGACGGCAACGACACCGCCAGCAAGGCCCCCCCCGTAGAGGCCGCAGGTGTCGCGAGGGACCGGGGCATCGTCATCCATACAGTCGCCGTCGGCGACCCCACCGCGGCCGGAGAAGACAAGCTTGACGAGAGCGCTCTCAAGGAGATTGCCAGTACGACGAAGGGAGGTTTCTTCCGCGCGCTCGACCGATCCCAACTCGCCGAGATCTACCAGCGGCTCGACGAGATCGAGACCCGCAAGATCGATACGGTGAGTTTTCGCCCGAAGCGCGATATTTATTGGGTGCCCTTGGCCGCGGGCCTGAGCCTGTCGCTGCTGCTGCAGGCGCTGCGAATGCTGCGACGCCGACTGCCGCGCGCTGCGCTTCGAACCAACGATCTCGCGATCTCGAAGGGGGCGCCATGATCGAAACCCTTTCCGCGTTCCACTTCCAGCGCCCACTTTGGCTGTTCGCCTTCCTTCCGGCCCTTGTCCTGGTGCAGCTTGAATACCGGGCCGCTGATACAGCCGGCCGGTGGCGCCGCATCATCGATCCCGAGTTGCTGAAATATCTTCTGGTCGACAATGGCCCCGTGTCACGCATCACCCCCAATGCCGTGCTCTTGGCGGCCTGGACGCTCGCAACCATCGCCGTCGCCGGTCCGGCCTGGCAGCGCGAACCCTCGCCCTTCGCCGATGCGAAGCCGCCGGTCGTCATTGTCCTCAAGGTCACTCCGTCGATGATGACGGAGGATCTCGCCCCGACCAGGCTGGACCGGGCTCGCCAAAAGCTCTCCGACCTGCTGAGCCTCCGCGAGGGGGCAGCAACCGGTCTCATCGCCTATTCCGGCTCGAGCCATCTTGTCCTGCCACCAACCCAGGACAGCACGGTGGTGCTGGATCTCGCCAAGGCCCTGTCGCCCGCGATCATGCCCAAGGAGGGCGACGACCTTGCCAATGCACTCGCCTTGGCGCAGCGGGTACTGGCCGGCAACGGGCATGGCGGCTCGATCCTGGTGATGGCCGACACGGTCGCGAGTGATCAGCTTGCCCGACTGGGCGAGACCGCCGCAGTAGCCGCGACCACCATCCTGTCTCTACTACCGGCCAATCTGGATGCAGCCAGCACCGGAGAGGCAGCCCGCGCGCTTCGCGCGACCGTCGTCGCGACCACGCCGGATCAGGTGGACATCACCGCGATTGAGCGCAGGCTCGATCGCGTCGGGCGCACCGCCGACGTCGCTGGCGAAGGACAGCATTGGCAGGAGGCAGGATACTGGCTGACGCCCCTCTTTGCCCTGCTCGCGCTGCTCTGGTTCCGCCGTGGATGGGTGCTGACATGACCCGGCCGATCGTCAAAATGTGTGCCCCCTATGCGCTCATCGCGGCCGTCGCCGTCCTCCTGCTAGCGCTCCTCGCCCAACGCATCGGCTGGCCCAACCTGTTCCTGACTCCGGACCAGCGCGGCCGCATCCTGCTCGATAATGGCCGACCTGCCGACGCAGCCAATGCCTTTCGCAATCCGATCTGGCGGGGCGTTGCCCTCTTCCGCGCGGGAGATTTCAAGAGTGCAGCGCAGGCCTTTGCCGCGGTCGACAGCGCCGAGAGCGCCTATGACCAGGGCAATGCCCTCATCATGCTCGGCCAGTACGATGACGCCATGCAGCGCTACGACCGGGCGCTGACCTTTCGGCCCGGCTGGCCGGAGGCCGTTACCAACCGCGAGATCGCCCGCATCCGCGGCGAGCGCAAGAAGGCGGAAGGCGGGGTCAATGACAACACCGAGTCCAAGCCCGATGAAATCGTCTTCGACAAGACGAAGAAGGGCGGCGAGGACACGACAATCGAGGACCCCGCCCAGGCGATGTCCGATGAGGCCGTGCGCTCGCTCTGGCTCAAAAGGGTTCAGACCCGGCCCGCGGATTTCCTGCGCGTGAAGTTCTCCTACCAGCTTCAATCGCCCGCCTCAGGGACGCAGCCATGATGCGCCATGTGGCGGCTGTCGTCGTTGCGCTCGCCATGGCTATGGCCCCGGCACTGGCGCAAGCCCCCGCTGCGACGCCGCTGGTTCGGACGACGATCGCACCCTCGGAAGGTATCGTGATCGGCCAGCCGGTGCAGCTGCATGTCGAGGTGCTGTTTCCCAGCGAGATGCCACGGCCGCCGCTGGTCAAACTCGCGGAGGCTCCAGGAGCCCAGACCCTGCGTTTCGAAACTCAGGCGATCACGATTCGGGATCGCATCGGCGATCAGGATTATGTCGGTCAGAGATTCGAGTTCGTGATTTTCCCAAGGCGCGGCGGCGATATCCAGGTGCCGGCAGCCGATGTCACCCTTCTCGACCGAGCCGGCGATCCCGTTGGATCGGCCAAGGGACAACAGATACATTTCTCGGTCACCGTTCCACCGGGTATCGACCCTTCCGGTCCGGTTCTTGCCGCATCCGACGTCCGCGTCAGCGAGACCTGGTCTCCCGATCCGGTGTCGTCTCCCTTCAGGGCCGGGAGTGCGATCACTMGCGCAATCCAGCGCAAGGCCACGGGCGTCCCGGCGCTCGGCATGGTCGATTTTCGCTTTACCGMGCCCGAGGGCGTGCGTGTCTATGTCGATCCGCCGGTCGTCGACGACAAGGTCGACCGCGGCTCCGTCGAGGGCTCTCGAACCGACAAGGCCACCTATGTCTTCGAG
>NZ_JBFTLD010000129.1:0-17605 GCF_056396265.1 Allobosea sp. 05T422_2
GTCAGGGAGACCAACAGATGATGAAGACACTTGCATTCGCTGCGGCGCTCGCCGTACTGCCCGCCTCCGTTTTCGCCCAGAGCAGCGGGCCGGTCATTCCCGACCCGGCCGGCGGCACGACCCGCGATCCGGCGCTCGGCGTCGGGACGGTCGAGGTTCCGCTGAGGCGCGATCCTGCCGGCGGCACGATGATCGACGACTCGCCGCGCTTCCGGACCTATGTGATCGAGCAGCGCCTGCCGTCCTATAGCTATGGCCGCCCGGTCGTGGTGGGAACGATCCTGCCGGATGAGGGCATCGTCTATCGCGAGGTTCCGGCCGAATATGGCGCGCCGGGCTATCGCTACACCGTGGTGAACGAGCGCGCCGTCGTGGTCGAGCCGCGCACGCGCCGCATCATTCAGGTGATCGACTGACCCTTCGCGGAGTCGCGAAGCCTGACACCCCAGACTCCGCTGGACCGAGGCCCGCTCCGGCAAGGGGCGGGGCCGATCCATGAGCCCCTCCCGCGAGACGATCTCAAAGTCACGCAGAGAGGCTGAAAAAAAATCGCAAGGCGCGGCGAACAAAGCCGCGCCCGATGCGTTGTGGCTGGGAACAGCCGGAGCCCAGTCGTGAGAAAATGCGTTCTCGTCGTCGAAGATGACACTTTCATTCGTATGGATACCGTCGATACCGTCGAGGATGCCGGCTTCGAAGCGATCGAGGCCGCAAATGCCGACGAGGCCATCAGCCAGATCGAAGCCAATCCGGCGATCGAGATCATGATCACCGATATCGAGATGCCMGGCTCGATGAATGGCGTCCGGCTTGCACATGCGGTCAGGGACCGCTGGCCGCCGGTCGAGATCATCGTGGTGTCCGGACAAGTGATGCCGGGTCGAGGCGCATTGCCCGAGCGCGCGCGCTTCATCGCCAAGCCATTCCGGCCAAGCCAGATCGAGGCAGCGTTGCGCGCTGCTGCGTAGATCACCGGACCGGGTTCGTATCCGGTCGGATGATGCGACGTCTGGGTTAGGGCCGGCTTTGCACCGAAAACCGCAATCCAGTTTTGAGGCCAACTTTCCAGGGGGCGGGATAGCCAACCGCATGGAGATGGAAGACGACAACGCGCACAGGCAGCGACCGCATATGTCGCGGCCACCGAAATCGTGTCGGGATGGAGACAACCGGGCGGCTCCGCTATGGCGGTCAGCCAGGTCTTGCTGGCTGATGAGAGCATAAATGAAACGAAGCCACCTGCCCGGGGCCTCCAGGCGAACTTTGGGCCTCGAGCCTGTCGTCGCGCTCGGCCTTGCCGGCGCGATCGCATTTTTCCTGATCAGCGGAATCGTAGCCTTTCTCAATCTGCAGGCCCTGCGCAACGGGAGCGAACGGGTCATTCAGACCCATCAGGTCATCGTCGCGCTCGAGCGATTGATGYCCCAGGCGCAAGACGCCGAAACAGGCCAGCGCGGCTTCCTCCTGACAGGCGATGAACGCTATCTCGCCCCCTACAATGCCGCCGTATCGGCGATTCCAGCCCAGCTCGACGAGATCTCGGAGYGAACCCGCGAAAATCCGTCACAGGGCCCGCGGATCGCTGCGCTGAGACGACAGGTCGGCAGCAAACTCGCAGAACTCAAGGAAACGATCGAGCTGCGGCGAGTCCAAGGGATCGACGCCGCGATGGCCGTCGTCAGCTCGGACCGCGGAAAACTGGCCATGGACGCCATCCGCTCGCAGATTGCCGCGATCTCCCAGGAAGAGGGAGAAACGCGCGCGAAGCGCCTCGTTGAAATGGCCGACGCCCAGAAGACCGCGCTGGTGAGCGGCCTCCTTTCAGGGCTGCTCGGGTTACTCCTGACGCTGACCATCGRCTTTCTGGTCCGCAGGGCAACGCTCGCCCGCAGGCAGGAGGAGTGGCTTCAATCAGGCCAGGTCGGCCTGGCCGCCGCCATGATGGGCGATCCGCAGGCCGAGCAGCTCGGAAACAGCATTCTCGCATTTCTGGCGCAGTATCTCGGCGCAGTCGCAGGAGCGCTCTTCGTCGTCGATCGCACGGTTTTCCGGCGCGCAGCGACCTATGGCATTCCCGAGGACGCCCCGATTGTCACGCAGTTCAAGCTGAGGGAAGGCTTGCTGGGCCAGGCGGCGAGCGAGAAGCGGCCCATGCTGATCGGCGAGGTTCCCGACGGCTACCTCGCCTTCGGCTCCGCCCTGGGACAGGACAAGCCGAAACATCTCGTCATCCTGCCCGCCACCGTCGACGGAACCGTCAATGCCGTGATCGAGCTTGGGTTCCTGCGCCCGGTCGACGACGGAGTCATGAAGCTGCTGCAGTTCGCCTCCAACGCGGTGGCGATCGCAGTCCGTTCGGCCAAGTATCGCGGCGAGCTCCAGGACCTGCTCGAGGAGACGCAGCGCCAATCGGAGGAATTGCAGACCCAGAGCGAGGAATTGCGCGTCTCGAACGAGGAACTGGAGGAGCAAGGCCGGGCGCTCAAGGAGTCGCAGATGCGGCTTGAGCAGCAGCAGGCCGAGCTCGAACAGACCAATTCGCAGCTGGAGGAGCAGACCCAGCAGCTGGAGACGCAGCGCGACGATCTGGAACAGGTCAATGCGGCCATGCAGGTCAAGGCGCGGGAGGTGGAGCAGGCGAGCCGCTACAAGTCGGACTTTCTTGCCAACATGTCGCACGAGCTGCGCACGCCGCTCAATTCATCGCTGATCCTGGCCAAGCTCCTGGCGGATAATCCCGACGAGAACCTGAGCGAGGAGCAGGTCAAATATGCCCAGACGATCCAGTCCTCCGGCAATGACCTGCTGAACCTGATCAACGACATCCTCGATCTTTCGAAGATCGAGGCCGGCCATGTGGAGATCAGGCCCGAAACCGTTTCCCTGGAGCGGTTGACCGGCAATCTTCGGCAGCTGTTTCAGCCCGTCGCCCAGGGCAAGACGCTGGATTTTCTGGTCGACGTGGCGGCGGACTGCCCCGCGAGCATCGAAACCGATCCGCAACGGCTGGAACAGGTTCTGAAAAATCTCCTGTCCAACGCCTTCAAGTTCACGGAACGCGGACAGGTCCGCGTCTCGATCCAGCGGGCCGGCGAAGGGCAGATCGCCCTCTCCGTATCGGACACCGGCATCGGCATCGCCGAGGAGCAGCAGCGCAGCGTCTTCGAAGCGTTTCATCAGGCCGATGGCACCATCAGCCGCAAATATGGGGGCACCGGCCTCGGCCTTTCGATCTCGCGACAGCTCGCCCACCTGCTCGGCGGCTCGATCACGCTCAAGAGCCGCGAGGGACAGGGAAGCACCTTCACCATCACCATTCCCGAAATCTATGACCCGGCGAAGGTCGGCCCCCGGGTGGCGCGCGAAACCATTCGCGCCGTGCCCACGCTCGTGAATGCGGAGGCGCCCCGGGCCGCGGTGCAGCCACGCAGGCACAAGGTGGAGGACGACCGCGACGCGCCATCCGATGCCAAGCGCGTCCTGCTCGTGATCGAGGACGACGATTCCTTCGCCGCCATCCTGCGCGATCTCACGCGCGAAATGGGATTCCGTTCGCTGGTCGCGGGAACCGCCGCGGAGGCCCTGGGGCTGGCCCGGGAGTTCATGCCGAGCGCAATCATCCTCGATGTCGGCCTGCCCGACCAGTCCGGCCTTTCCGTGCTGGACCGGCTCAAGAGCGACGTCCAGACCCGCCATATTCCGATTCACATCGTCTCGGCTGGAGATCACGCCGAAACCGCGCTCGCGCTGGGCGCGGTCGGATATGTGCTCAAGCCGGTCAAGCGCGAGCAGCTGGTCGAGGTTTTCGAGAAGCTAGAGAACAAGCTGTCCCCGCGGGTGCATCGCGTCCTCATCGTCGAGGACGACCTGGTGCAACGCGAGGCGGTCGCAAAGCTGCTGACCTCCCATGATGTCGAGACCGTGACCGCAGGGACCGCAGCCGAATGCCTCAAGCTCCTCAAGGAAGAGACATTCGATTGCATGGTGCTCGACCTGTCGCTGCCCGATGCGTCCGGCTATTCGCTGCTGGAGACGCTGAGCCAGGAGAGCGCCTACGCCTTTCCACCGGTCATCGTCTATACCGGCCGGGACCTCTCGGCGGATGACGAGCAGCGGCTCCGCCGCTACTCGAAATCGATCATCATCAAGGGTGCGAAATCGCCCGAGCGCCTGCTCGACGAGGTCAGCCTCTTCCTTCACCAGGTGGTCTCCCAACTGCCGGCCGAGCAGCAGAAGATGATCCGCAAGGCGCGAAGCAGGGATGCCCTGCTCGAGGGGCGGCGCATCCTTGTCGTCGAGGACGACGTGCGCAACGTCTATGCGCTGACCAACATCCTCGAACCCCGGGGGGCGATCGTCGAGATCGCCCGCAACGGCCGCGAGGCCCTGGAGGCGCTCGAACGATCCGAGAAGCAATCCGGCCCCAGGATCGAGCTCGTCCTCATGGACGTGATGATGCCGGTCATGGACGGGCTCACCGCCACGCGCGAGATCCGCAGGAACCCGGACCTGGTCAAGCTGCCGGTCATCRMGCTGACGGCAAAGGCCATGCCCGACGATCAGCAGCGCTGCATCGAGGCAGGGGCCAATGACTACATGGCCAAGCCCCTGGATGTCGAAAAGCTCCTGTCGCTCGTGCGGGTCTGGATGCCGCGATGAAGGAGGCGCTCGCATCCGAGGCGATCGAAGCGATTGAGATACGACTTCTCCTCGAGGCGCTATACTCGCGGTATCATTATGATTTCCGCAATTACGCGATGGCTTCGATCAAGCGCCGCCTCAAGCAGGCGCGGGACCAGCTCGGCTTCGCCAGTTTTTCGGCGTTGCAGGAGAGCCTGCTGCATGACGCGGCCGTTCTGCCGCGGCTTCTCGGATACCTGACGGTTCAGGTCAGCGAGATGTTCCGCGATCCGACCTATTTTCGCGCGATCCGGGAAAAGGTCGTGCCGCATCTGCGGACCTATCCCTCGCTCAAGGTCTGGATCGCCGGCTGCAGCGGCGGCGAGGAGCTCTATTCCCTGGTCATCCTGTTCCGGGAAGAAGGCCTGGAGGACCGCACGCTGTTCTATGCCACCGACATCAACCAGGAGGCGCTCCGTTCGGCCGAGGCTGGCGTCTTCGCCATGGAGCGGGTGCCGCTGTTCACTGAAAATCATCGCCAGTCCGGGGGAAAATCATCCCTGTCCGACTATTATCATGCCGCCTATGGCAGGGTTTCGTTCGACAAGAGTCTGCGCCGCAATGTCGTGTTTTCCGACCATAGCCTGGTGACGGACGCGGTCTTCGCCGAGATGCAGCTGATCTCGTGCCGTAACGTCCTGATCTATTTCGATCGCACCTTCCAGGACCGGGCGCTGGGCCTGTTCAAGGACTCGCTCGCACGAAAGGGCTTCCTCGGGCTCGGCGCCAAGGAGAGCCTGCGCTTCTCCGAGCATGCGGGGGCCTTCACGGATTTCGTACGCGAGGACAAGATCTATCAGAGGCGCGGCGAATGAGCGCGGACCGAGCCGAGGCCGTGGTGATCGGCGCCTCCGCAGGGGCGCTGGAGGCGYTGTCCGTGATCCTTCCCGCGCTGCCTGCCGGATTTCGATTGCCGGTGATCGTGGTCGTCCATGTGCCGCCGAACCGGCGCAGCATGCTGGCCGAGCTGTTCGACGCCAAGTGCCGGATTCCTGTTCGCGAGGCCGAAGACAAGGAACCGATCGCGGCCGGCACGATCTATTTCGCCCCGCCCGACTACCATCTCCTGGTCGAGATGGATCGGTGCCTGTCGCTGTCCAGCGACGAACCCGTGCTGTTTTCGCGCCCCTCGATCGATGTCCTGTTCGAAAGCGCGGCCGATGCCTACGGCCCTGCCCTGATCGCCATCGTACTGACTGGCGCCAATCAGGATGGTGCGAACGGGATGCAGGCCATTGTCAAAGCGGGCGGCACCGCGCTCGTTCAAAACCCGACCGGCGCCTTTGCAGCTGCGATGCCCGAAGCGGCCATCGCAGCCTGCCCCAGCGCACACATCATGACACTCGACGCCATCGCGGCGCATTTACAGGAGATTTGAGTTCGATCATGGGTCCTGTCTCATTCCTGCTGGTCGACGACCTCGAGGACAACCTCGTCTCCCTGGAAGGCCTTTTGCGGCGCGAAGGCCTCGTGCTGCTGAAGGCGCGGTCGGGCGACGAGGCGCTTGAACTGCTGCTCGAGAACGACGTCGCGTTGGCACTCGTGGACGTCCAGATGCCGGGCCTGAATGGTTTCGAACTGGCCGAACTGATGCGCGGCAACGAGCGAACCCGACGCATCCCGATCATCTTCGTCACCGCCGGCACCGCCGATGGTCGCCGCCGCTTTCGCGGCTACGAGGCCGGCGCGGTCGATTTCATCCAAAAACCGATCGAGCCCGACATCCTGCGCAGCAAGGCCGAGGTCTTCTTCGAACTGTACCGGCAGCGGCAACAGATCGCGGTACAGCGAGACGAACTGGCGGCGCAGGCCAAGGCCCTAGAAGAGGCCGGGCATCGCAAGGACGCGTTCCTGCTCACCCTGACGCAGGATATCAGCCTGCATGAGCATGCGCGGGCGCAGCAGGACGTGCTTCTGCGCGAGGTCAATCACCGCATCAAGAATCTCTTCAGCCTGACGGCAGGACTGATCTCCCTCAGTGCGAGATCGTCCAGGAACGTCCAGGAGCTCGCCGCCGATCTGACATCGCGACTGCAGGCGCTCGGTCGTGCCCACGACCTCACCCTGCCCGACCTGAGCCAGAATGGCGTCTGCGAAGCCGGGACGACGGTTCTCGCCCTGACGCGGGCGATCCTGGCGCCTCACGAGCACAGTCAGGACTCGCGCATCACGGTGACCGGTGCCGACGTGGAGCTCTCCGGTAATGTATTGTCGTCGCTGGCCCTATTGCTGCACGAGTTGACGACGAACGCCGCGAAATATGGCGCCCTGTCCACCCCTGGGGGGCGATTGACCATCGATATCAGCGCCACCGACGGCCTTCTCCATGTGAAATGGGACGAGTGCGGAGCCTCTCCCCAGGCCAGATCCGGGTTGCACGAGGGCTTCGGAGCAACGCTTGAAAAGGCACTGCTGAGGGGCATGAGCGGGGTGATTTCGCGAGAGTGGAAAGACGATGGGCTTTCCCTTTCCCTGCGAATTCCGCTGGCCAAGCTCGCGAGCTGAGGCCCCAGACGCCGAACCGATCGTCCGGGGCGCAGCGCGGATCGCTTTCAGATTGGCTCGGCCTGAAGCGTCTCGGACCAATGGCCCAGCCGATCCTTCAGAACACGATCCAGGCCGGAGACAAGTTTCTCGATATCCACCCGCTCGACGATCTCGAAGGTGAAGCTGTCGGCGCCGTGCTCCCGCCATGCCGCCTGGAGGGAGCGATGCGTGTTGGCGCCCTGGCGAAGCGTTAACGACAGGCGGTTCCAGATCGTGGCGAGATCTGGCGCGCTGCCCRCCCATTGCTGGCCGGTTGTCGCGCAGGCCACGACATAGATGCCGGGAACCGCCTTGCGCAGCTTATAGGCCGCGACGGCTGCTTTCCGCTCCTCAGATTTCACGACCCACTCTCCCCGTTGCGCCAGCTCTCCGGCTATCGCCTGGCCATCGGCACAATTTATACCCGGATTATATTTTCATCAAGATATTTACCCGGGTAATATAAACTCATCATCAGAGAGCCCGTCATCAGTGATTTTCTGTCCAAGTCCTGCACCGCCTTCCAGGGAACGAGCCGCATCGCCGCTGGCCCGCTGATCGATGTCGCGCTGGCCGTGAAGGCGGCGATGGAAGCCGATCCCGCTTCGGCCTTTCTCACCTTCGACGATGCGACCGGCGCCGTGGTCGGCCTCAATCTGCGCGGCGAAACCGCGGAGATCGTGGCGCGCCTGGCTGAGCGCGCCGAGGCGGCGGATCGCGCCGCGCGAGCGGTCCCCCGGTCCGAGGCGAGCGACGGGACGCCGGAGCGGGGCCGCGGCCGGCCGAAACTCGGCGTCGTCGCCCGGGAGGTGACATTACTGCCCCCGGCACTGGGACTGGCTGGCGATGCAGCCCGGCGGCGCGTCGCAGGCCTTGCGCAGGCTTGTGGACGACGCGAGACGCGGCGATGGCGGCCGAAGCGAAGCCCGCGCCGCGCAGACGGCGACCTACAGCTTCATCGCGGCAATGGCCGGCGACCTTCCGGGTTTCGAGGAGGCGACGCGCGCCCTGTTCGCCGGGGATCACGCGCGCTTTGCCGAGCAGAACCGGGCCTGGCCACCGGATATCCGCTCCTATGCGGAAAGCCTGATGAAGACCGGAACTGCGAGGCCGCAACAAGAGGCGCCTGGCGATGCAACCCCATCTTGAACCCAGCCAGGAGGCGGGGCGTGCCTGATCAGGCGATTTCGCGACTGGCTGTCGCGGCAGGGATATAGGGAGATGGCGTCGCTGAGGCTGGCGCGTGGGGATGAGGCAGTGGCGGGTATGTCGGAGGAGATCGAAATGGAGAGCCCGGTTTGCGAGATCACGGCGCTTTCAACCCGCGTTGTCTACCAGAACCGGTGGATGACCGTCAGGGAAGACAAGATCCAACGCAGCGACGGCTCCACGGGCATCTATGGCGTCGTCGAGAAGAGCGACTTCGCACTGGTCATCCCCGTCAATGCCGATGGCTCGCTCTGCCTTGTCGAACAGTACCGATACCCGGTGAAGGGCCGGTTCTGGGAATTCCCGCAAGGCTCCTGGGAGGGCGTCGCCACGGCCGATCCTCTCGATCTGGCGCGCGGCGAACTCGAGGAGGAGACCGGCCTCCTGGCCAGGGAGATGCACTATGTCGGGCATCTCTTCGAGTGTTACGGCTATTCGACGCAAGGCTGCCACATCTTCATCGCGCGCGATCTGCAGGCGACGGAAACGAAGCTCGATCCCGAGGAGCAGGGGCTGATCAGCCAGGCCTTTGCCCTTGAAGCCGTCATCGCCATGGTAGGGGATGGCCGGATCAAGGACGCGATGAGCATCGCAGCCCTTGGCCTCTGCCGCCTGAAGGGGCTGCTCTGACCCCGGGCGCCGAGGCGCCATCCGCCGGGGGACGCAGCCTGCCGTGCCGTGGCTGCGAGCAGCCGAAGTCGCGACATGGCGCGGCGTCCTATCCGCCACGCTGCCGAGCATCGACCTCGGGATAGTATTGCGGGGCCTCGCGCCTGTCGAACATGCCGTAGTCGCGCACGACACGCACATGGCGCAGCCTCTGTGCTCCGCGCAATGCCTGGTCCTCAAAGCGCTTCGCCGCCACCTCGTCGTGCCAGGACAGCAGCAGGATCAGGTCTCCCGGCGTCAGCACCGCGTCGAACACATCCCATGACAGCAGGCCATCGGCTTGCGGGAGCAGGCCGAGAGACGCCGCGCACTCGGCCGCGCCGGCCCCCTCGCCGCAATTCCCCGGCCTGGGGCCCGTCACCAGCGTAACGGTCGTCCCCTCGCCGGCTTGCGTCTCGTCGAGGCGCTGCTGCCGAAGCGTCTGGCCTTCCGGGATCTGCGTGTCCCGCGTGATCTCGCCGACACGCAGGTGGTAGTCGAGGAAGATGCCGGACCGACCCTTCTCCTGCGCGAAGTGGTGGCGCATCGTCGTGCGCCAGCGGACCACTGCCTTCTCGTCACGCCAGCCCGAGAGCGAGAGCAGCCAGCCCTCGCGGGTCATGCTGCGATAGCGGATATTGTCGACGAACCCGTCCACCGCCTCCAGTTCGGGCCGCAGCGATCTGGCCACGCCGAGATAGGCATCCCATTGCTCCGGCGCCGGATGCACTTCGAAGATCACAGAGAACATCGGCTTCTCCTGGGACCCCGCTCCTGGGACCGCGCTCCTCGCATCACACGGCGGCGATGCAATCCATCTCGATATCGAAGCCGCCATTCCAGGCCGGGACGTTGATGAAGATGCGGGCTGGCGGATCCCCGGGGAAGAAGCGGCGATAGACCTCGTTGACCGCGGGGAACATCTCGACCGAGGTGACGTAGACATTGACCTTCAGGACGTCGTCGAGGGAGGAGCCCGCCTTCTCGACGCAGAGCTTCCGTCTGGCGCTCGATCCCGCCCGTATAGATCTCGCCTGTCTCCGGATCGAATGGCGGCGCGCCGGATACATAGATCGTATCGCCGTGCCTGGTGACCGTCGATGTCGGCGCCTTGTACCTTTCAAGATAGCTCGCGAGCGGCTCGACACGGATGATCTGTCTCTTCACGGCCGCCACTCCCGTTGCGCTATCCGATCGAAAGCGCCGCGGCGGGCATAGGAGGCGCCGGGCACCCCCTATCTCTACTCCCAGGCGACTGCGGCCGTCATTCAGCAGCGCTACGGTCGCGGCCGATGCGTTGCGGCTTCCTCGCGCGTCGCATCGGAGTGGCATGCGACACAGAAGAAGGAGCGCATCTATTCGGCGCCGCCAATGGCAGTCTTCTCGCCCGGCTTAGGATCCGGTTTGTCGGCAGACCCCGTATCCCTGACCTCTGGATTGATCGAGACTTTGTTCAGGGAATCCTTGTCCGGCGCGCCCTGGATCGACTTCACTTTCTGTTGTTCTTCCGGCGACAGCTTGTTTCCGCGTCCATCACGCATGACGACCTCCTGTTGCTTCTCGCCGGAGAACCGCCGGGAGAGCTGGAGGTTCCTCGTAAACGGACTCCTCGCGGCAAAGAGATTGGCCGGTCGAGCGCGTCATCGGGCCGGCGTCACCTCCCAATCGACCCGATACTCATCGGACAGGGCTGGCGTCCGCCCACCGCTCACGAGATCATCGCGAGCGCTCGATCGTCCCGGCACCGCAAGGCCCGCTTCAATGCTGGATCATCGGCCCTCCCGAAAACCGCAATCCACTGCTCCAGCCGCTGCTCAGCGCGCCCAATAGGCCACGATTTTCTGGCGCTCGGCGCCMGATTGTTTCAGCTCCTCGGACTGGGCGCGCAATGTCCTGACGACGGTTTTCTCGGCCGCAGCCCAGAGATAGGTCCGTCCGTCGTCGAGCGGCTCCGAGGCCAGCAGGTCGGTGAGGCGGCTGCGATCCGTGTCGCCATCGGGACAATGGAACCAGGTCGTTGTCGCCAGGGGATGGTCCGGCAAGGGCTGCTCGTGGGTTTCATCCGCCACCTCGATGAAGACCCGGCTCGCGACATGCTCCGGCGTCTGTTCGAGAATCCGCGCGACCGCCGGCAGGCCGGTGGCATCCGCGATCAGGATCTGCCGGTCCAGCGCGTCCGGCCGGGCATAGAGCCCGCGCGGATTGTTGATCACGATCCGCTCGCCGATCTCGGCATCGCGAGCCCAGTCGCTGGCCTTGCCGCCATCATGAACCACGAGGTCGATCTCGAGTTCGCAGCGCGCGCTATCGAAGCTCCGGACAGTATAGGTGGAATAGCGGACGCGCTGGCGCTCTTCCGGGAAGACCCAGCGCCCCTCGGCATCGATCGTCGGCAGGACGAGTTCGCCGGTGCCGGGATCGGGGAAGAACAGGCGGATATATTCATCCGGGATCCCGGTCGAGCGAAAGCGCGTCAGGCCGCCGCCGGAAAAGGTCAGCCTGATCATGCCAGGCGTCAGGTAGCGGCGCGCGACCAGCGTCGCCTCGTGGAACGGATTTTCCGTCATGGATTCAACTCACCCCGGCGCATCGGACAACCAGCACCGGCGCTTCTTCCACAKGGAGACGCAGCTCGCAAGCGGCTTAGTCTTTGATTTATTTAGACTATCTCTAAACCAACATGGTTATGGAGCCTTGGTCCGGCAGCCCTGCCGCTATGCCTGGCGGCGCCTGCGGACCCCGCATTGCCATGACCTATGCCGTCGCCGACAGTCGGGGAGCCACGACGCTCATGGCTTGGCCCCAGTCAAGATGGGCTTGATCTCGAGCCGATCGAAATGCGTCACGCTGTCGGCCTTTGTCCAAAGCGCAACGCGCCCCGGCGCACTGATCGAACCGTCGCGAATGTCGATCAGTTGCTTTCCATCGAACGAAACCTGGAAGCGGTTGCCCTCGGCATGCAGGGTCAGGCTGTGCCAGTTCGAAGACGAGACCTTGACCGTCGCACCGCGCAACTCCTCGCGCCGGCCATTCCAGACCCGGTAGAAGCGCACATTGTGCTCCAGGGCGTTCGCACGGGCGACATAGTAGTTATCGGCATCGCGGAGCCGGACTGCGATGCCGGCCGCCCGATCGACCGCACCGGATATAGCCCGGAAACGGATCGCGACTTCGACATCCCCAAGGACAACGGGCATGTAGATGGCGAGTGGGAAACGATAGTCCGTCTTGTCCTGGCTGAGTTGCGCCAGAGCTCGGTCGCCCTCGGCGGAAGCGTCCATCACGACCGCCCAAGTGCCGGTCGCTCCTCCCCCCGTCCGGGCCGATGTGAACTGCGCAGGCAAGGGTCCCGGCGGCAGGGATCCGAAGGTGATCGTTTCCGCCGAGCCTTGAGCCGATGCCATCGCGAGCGGAATGGCGAGCACCAGACTGCGATAGGACCTCATGGGAGGGCTCCTTCCCAATACCCCCCTTGCGCGCGCTATGCTGCCGTCGGCTTCATCGGCGGCGGCCAACTATGCGTTTCCGCCTTCCGACGCGAAGCCCAGGCATAGAGCGCGTCATAGATGACGAAGCCGTGCTTGAGCACTTCATGGTCGTCGGGCGTCACGTCCCGTAATCCCATGGAGATCGCCAGCAACCCCGCGGATTGAGGGGTGAGATCGTGCCGATCGGTATCYGCGCCGCGCACGATCGCGGCTATCGTCACGATGGCCGGATCGCGATCGAGGCCGTGCTTCAAGACGAAGGTGTCGAAGCTGCACCCGTCGCCGACATGCGTGTATTCCACACCCGGCACATCATAGGGCGTTGCGCCCGTCTGGGCGGCCACGCTCTTCACTTGATCGGGAGCCACGAACAAGAATTCTGACTCCTTGTCGATGAAGCGGGCGATCAGCCAGGGGCAGGCAATCCGGTCGATGACGGGGCGTTCGCGAGTGACCCATTTCATGACCTCATCTCCTTCTGGTTGAGCGTGAGAGCAACGGTGGGCGCGCCAATGGCGTGCCATGCGGCGATGCCACCGGAGAGAGTGCTGGCGTCGATGCCGCGCCGTCGCAGTTCGGCGACGGCGTCGCCACTGACCTGGAACCCGTAGACGCAATAGACGACCACCGGCTTGTCCTTCGGCAGCTCGTCGGCCCAGTCGGCAATCGCCTCTGGTGCCCGGATCAGAGCGCCTGGCACCATGTCGCTGCGCTTCGCCAGATCCTCGGCGAGGCAGACGTCGAGCACGACAAGATCGTCGCCGCGGGCGATGCGGCCCCGCAGATCTTCCGGAGCGACGGCATGAGCGTTGGTTGAGACCGGCCTCGCCCAGCCCCCCTGTTGGGCGACGATGCGCCCATGACGGGCAGCGACCCGCTCCCAATGGATGTTCTTCATGAATGCGTCGACATAGGCGCCGGCCCTCGCGCCGAAATCGAGGTGATAGGCGTGCTCGTACATGTCGAGCGCCAGGATGGGCACGCCGCCGGCAAGACAGTTCGTGTGGTCAGCCGCCCATTGGATCGTCAGCCGATCATGGCGTTCCGACCAGGTGAGCAGAGTCCAGCCCGAGCCGCCGGCCTGTGCCTTGGCGCAGGCCGTGAACTGGGCCCKCCACGCGCTGACGCTTCCGAAGTCGCGTTCCAGCGCAGTGGCAAGACCACCGCCGGCATCGCCCGAACCTCCGAGTCCGTCGAAATAGATCTCGTGCAGGATCGCCGAGTTGGCGGCGACCAACTCCTCCCGCTTCAACCCATTGATGTCGAAGACCGGCGCTGCGCCCCAATCGAGCGCATCAAGCCGGCTCTCGATCGCATTCAGGCGGCGAACCGCGCCGCCATAGTTGTTCTCATAGTGGCTCGCGAGCAGGCGCTCGGACAGGCCTTCGAGCCGGGGCGGCTTGAATGGCAGCGGCATGATGTGATGCGGCATGGCGTCCTCGTTCGGCAGCACGGCGCGTCCGTGAGAGGCCGAAGGCTACGCCTGTATGAAAATTGATACAACTGTTGCACTTGATAATTTCGATGATACGGTACGCTCATGAATGATGAGGAGTCTGGGGCAGAGCATTGCTGGTTGGCCTGATTCATCTGCCGGCGGCCGTTTCCCGAGGAAACCCGGCGTCAGCAGAAGGCATCGGAGCGGTCGCGGCCAAGCGCGGACAAGCTTGAAGCGTCCCCAGAGGACGTGTGCCCCGGAGGAAACGAGAGGGAAAATGGCGATGCCTGGAGTGGCAGTGGTCTGGCGCGGTGACCGCGAGGGGCGACGCGCGGCGACACCCCAGAACAACCGCTTTCATCGCGTGTTCGAGGAACTCGCCGCGATTGGCATTCACGCGGAACCGGCGGTCTTCGATGAGGAGTTCGCGGACGAGGTCCGCGATCAACTCCTGAGGGTGGACGGCGTGCTCGTTTGGGTCGATCCGATCCATGACGGGAGGACACGCGCAGTGCTCGACCCGATACTGCGCGACGTCGCAACACGCGGCCCCTGGGTGAGTGCGCATCCCGACGTCATTCTCAAAATGGGTGTGAAGCAGGTCCTGCATCGCACGAAGCATCTCGGATGGGGMACCGACACCCATCTCTACGGATCCTACGCGGCGTTTCGCGAGGCATTCCCTGAGCAGCTGCAAACGGCCGGTCCGCGGGTGCTGAAGCAGAATCGCGGCAACGGGGGCCAGGGTGTGTGGAAGGTCGAACGGATCGATCCGCTTCCCGGTGGAGCGGCGGCGGTTCGGGTGTTGCATGCGCGACGCGGYAGCGTGCCGGAAGAACTCCCGTTGGAGGACTTCATGGCGCGTTGCGAGGCCTATTTCGCGCCCGATGGCTGCATCGTGGATCAGCCGTTCCAGCCCCGGCTGCCGGACGGCATGATCCGTTGCTACATGGGTGGCGACAAGGTCGTGGGCTTCGGCCACCAGTTCATCAAGGCGCTGATCCCACCACCGCCCGAAGGAGCGGACTCAGAAGCGGCACAGCCAGGTCCCCGGATCATGCATCCCGCCTCGGCAGAGCCGTTTCAGACGCTGAGGATCAGGATGGAAGCTGACTGGACGCCGCAGATGATGGCGGTGCTCGGTATCGAGCCCGGTTCCTTGCCGATCATCTGGGATGCCGACTTCCTCTATGGACCGCGCACGGCGTCGGGAGAAGACAGCTATGTGCTGTGCGAGATCAATGTGAGCTCCGTCTTCGCCATCCCGGACCAGGCACCGGCTGAAATTGCCCGCCTCGTTGCTGCGCGATTATCGATCAGCTCCAACCCGAGCGTCCGGCAGAGCCCAGGAGCTGCGCTGACGGTGAATTCATGAGCGGCGACGAAACCGGGACAGAGCAGCGCTGGCTGCTTCTGATCCATCAACTGCCGACCAAGCCAGCCTATTTTCGGGTGAAAATCTGGCGGCGGCTGCAAGGTATCGGTGCGGTTGCGGTCAAGAGCACAGTCTATGCGCTGCCGGCCGATGCCGAGACGCAGGAGGATTTCGAGTGGCTCTTGAAGGAGATCATCGACGGCGGCGGCGAAGCGATGGTGTGCGAGGCGCGCCTCATCGATGGCCTGTCGGACGCACAGGTCAGAGCCTTGTTCGATGCTGCGCGTGACAGCGACTACGCGGACATCGCCAAGGACGCCCGCGATCTCAGCGCTGGCCTCGACACCGAAGCGAGTGCGGAGAAGCGCGCGGACGCTCGCACGCAGCTCGGCCGCATGCGCAAGCGCCTCACCGAACTCGTATCGATCGACTTCTTCGGTGCCACCGGCCGCCTTGCCGTCGAAGGATTGCTCGCCGAGCTCGAAGCCCGGGTCACGGAGGAGAAGATCATGAGCAAGCACCCACCAAAGGGGGCAGACCCGATCGCCGAGCTCAAGGGGCGAACCTGGGCGACGCGCCGCGACGTGTATGTCGATCGCATCGCCTGCAGTTGGCTGATCCGCCGCTTCATCGACCCCGATGCCGTCATCCGCTTCGTGGCGGGCAAGGGCTATGCCCCAAAACCGGGCGAGCTGCGCTTTGACATGTTCGAAGGCGAGATCACCCATGAGGGCGATCGCTGCAGCTTCGAAGTGCTGCTGATCCGTGCCGGCATAGGCGATCCGGCACTGCAGGCCATCGCCGAGATCGTCCACGATATCGATCTCAAGGACAGCAAGTTCGGCCGCGAGGAAACGACAGGCATATCCAGCCTGATCGCCGGCGTCGCCATGGCGAACGCGGGCGATGAGGAGCGGATCGCGCAGGGCGCTGCCGTCTTCGACAACCTCTACCAGTATTTCCGCTCCAAGCGCGGATGATCGGAAGGACCGGGCCATGGCCAATCTGGACAGCTATGTCGCGACGCCGGCCTCGAAGAGCGACCGGCCGGATCATGGCATTTCCTTCGGGGACGCGGTGCGGGTCTGGGTGCGTGTGGCCGCCTTGAGTTTTGGCGGCCCGGCCGGGCAGATCGCGGTGATGCACCGGATCCTTGTCGAGGAGAAGCGCTGGATCGGCGAGACCCGGTTCCTGCATGCGCTCAACTATTGCACGCTGCTGCCCGGCCCCGAGGCGCAGCAATTGGCGATCTATATCGGCTGGCTCCTGCACAAGACCAAGGGCGGGCTGGTCGCCGGAATCCTGTTCGTGTTGCCGGGTGCGATCGCCATCATGGCGCTGAGCTGGATCTACGCGATCTTCGGCAATGTCGGAGCGGTCCAGGCGCTTTTCTTCGGCCTGAAGGCGGCGGTCCTCGCCATCGTGCTCGAGGCGGTCTCCCGGATCGGGCGACGCGCGCTCAAGAACAACGTCCTGATCGGGCTCGCCGCCGCKGCCTTTGTCGCGCTCTTCTTCTTTCAAGCGCCGTTTCCACTGGTCATTCTGGCCGCAGGGCTGATTGGCTATATCGGCGGACGCGCAGGCTTCACAGCGTTCCTGACGGGCAACGGGCACGGCAGGCTCGGCGGCACGCAGGTCGCGGATGCCGATACGGCGCCCGGCGACGAGGTTCCGGCTCACGCTCGCCCGCCACTCAGCTGGTCGCTGAAGGTCGCCGGGGTTGGTCTGCTTCTGTGGATTCTGCCGGTTCTCGGGCTGCTGGCCCTATTGGGGCCAGGCAATGTCTTCGCTGACATTGCGGTCTTCTTTTCCAAGATGGCGATGGTGACATTCGGCGGCGCCTACGCAGTGCTCGCCTATGTCGCGCAGCAGGCAGTCGAGCACTTTGGCTGGCTGAAGCCAGGCGAAATGTTGGACGGGCTCGGCATGGCCGAGACGACTCCCGGTCCGCTGATCATGGTCACCCAGTTTGTGGGCTTCATGGGGGCCTATCGGGCACCGGGTTCGCTTCATCCCCTCCTTGCCGGCACGCTCGGGGGCCTGCTCACCACCTGGGTGACCTTCGTCCCCTGCTTTCTCTGGATCTTCCTCGGCGCGCCCTTCATGGAGACGATGCGCAGCAACAAAGCCCTGTCCGCCGCCTTGTCGGCGATCACCGCGGCTGTCGTCGGCGTCATTCTCAATCTCGCGATCTGGTTTGCGCTCCACGTGCTGTTTTCAGAGCTGCGCGAGGTTCATAGG
>NZ_JBFTLD010000130.1:0-17482 GCF_056396265.1 Allobosea sp. 05T422_2
GGACCCGCCAATCGTCGAGGGCAATCGTCGGCACCGAGAAGCCACGCTGCTCGTGCCGCTCGACGAGGCGCTCCGATGACAGCCGCGACAGGGCCTCGCGGACCGCATTGCTGCCGACGCCATAGGTCGAGGCAATCCCCTCGATGCGCAGCTTCTCACCCGGCCTGAATTCGCCCTGGATGATGTCGCTGCGCAGTTTCTGGTAGACCGTCGTCGACAGCGTGGTCTTCTCGGCAGCTTTTGCCATGGTCGTGTCTGTCCTGCTGCCGCTCACCGGGGTGCCCTGGAAGAGATGGTGTTACTCGAACGCTGCCAGAAGACGAACCTGTACTGCATCCAGGACACGACGCCGAACATGAAAAGCCCGAGCAGGCTGAGATAGATGATCAGCGAGAAGACGCGCGGGGTGTCGAGCTGCGATGCGGCGACCCGGATCAGCTCGCCGAAGCCCTGGCCGCCGCCGAGGAATTCGCCGGCGATCGCGCCCGAGACCACGCTGATCGCCGCGATCTTCAGGCCGGTGAAGAACTGCGGCAGGCCGGTCGGGATCTTCAGCTTGACCAGTGTCTGGAGGCGCGAGGCGCCGATGCTCTTGAACAGCATGCGCGCATTTTCGTCGGCCGCATGCAGCCCGGCCGCGGTGCCGACGATGATCGGAAACACCGAGATGAAGGCTGCGAGCGCGACCTTCGACATGATGCCGAACCCGAGCCAGGCGACGAAGAGCGGAGCGAAGGCGAGCTTGGGCATGGTGTCGACCGCGACGATGTAAGGCATCACCGCGCGCTCGCCGAAGCTCGTTTCCCCGACCACGACGCCGAGCGTGACACCGATCGCCAGCGCCACGACGAAGCCCACGAGGACCTCGCTTGCCGTGACCCAGAAGGCTGGCAGCATATAGTCCCCGGCCATCAGGTTGCGCCCGACGAAGCCGATATCGCGCAGCGTATCGCCGGGGGTAGGCAGGATCRGCGGCGAGACGATCTCGGCGGCGGTGATGCCCTGCCAGAGCCCGAGGAAGAGCACGAGCAGCCCAAGCATCGAGGCCCAGCGCGGGGCCTTGGAAATCCACGAAACCTTTTCGATCCAGACCGTGTCGGCGGGCAGGGCGGCTGCCAACGGCTTCTCCGCGACATGGCTCACCGGAATGCTCCCTTGTCGAGAAGGCCGCGGATCACACCGACATACTCGCCGAAGAGCGGCAGCGTGGTCATGTCGAGCGTCCTCGGCCGCGGCAGGGCGATGGGGATGCTGCGCACGATCCGCCCGGGGCGCGACGACATCACATGCACGATGTCGGAGAGGATGACGGCCTCGGCGATGGAATGGGTCACCAGGAAGGCCGAGGCGTTGCGCTCGCGGCAGATGCGCTGCAGCTCCATGTTCATGAAATCACGGGTGATCTCGTCGAGTGCGCTGAACGGCTCGTCGAGCAGCAGCACATTCGGCTCCGAGATCAGCATCCGGCAGATCGCGGCGCGCTGCGCCATGCCGCCCGAGAGCTGCGAGGGGTAGGTGTCCTCGAACCCTTTCAGCCCGACCAGTTCGAGCAGGACGCGAGCACGCGCCGCGGCCGTCTCGGCTGCAGCGCGCCCTTCGCGGACTTCGACCGGCAGCAGGATGTTCTGGAGCGTCGTCCGCCACGGAAACAGCGTCGCCTGCTGGAACATCATCCCGATATCGGCACGGGCGCCCAGCACCGGTGTCCCCGCGAGCATCACCCGGCCCTTCGAAGGCGGTGTCAGGCCCGCCATGATCTTGAGCAGCGTCGACTTCCCGCAGCCGCTCGAGCCGATGACCGAATGGAACTCACCTTCCCGGAGAACCAGATCGACGTTCTCCAGCGCCACCACGCGCTCGCCGTAGGATTTCGAAACCTGCGCGAGTTCGTAGACCGGCCGAGGTCGCGCCTCGGCCGATACAGTCGCCGCCACCGTCATCGCGGAGCGTTCCAGGCCGTGACGAGATCGTTGGAATAGGCCTTGGTCAGGTCGGCCAGCGGCTTCTTGAGATCGCCCGAGGCAACGAGCGTCTGTTGCCACATCTCCCAGGCGGCGGGGTGGTTGTAGCCAAAACCCTTGGCGGGATCGATCGGACTGGTCAGCTTGTAATAGACGTCGAGCAGAGCCTCGGCGAAGGGCATGTTTTCCAGCTGTTGCGGATTGCCCATGCGGGCATGTTTCAGGGTCGCGGCCCGGTTGGCCGGGTCGATCCCGAATTTGGTGCCCCTGACCAGCGCGCGGCCGAAGCGCTCCAGCATGCTGCGGTTCTCGTCGAGATATTTCCGCGTCACCACATAGCCGTTGCCGAAGAAGGACTGGAACGGCGGAGGTGTCAGCGAGCGCAGCTTGACACCGCGCAGTGTCAGCGTGGCCGCGCCCGCGGTGTCGGAGGCATAGGCGTCGATCGCCTTCTGCATGAAGCCGGCGACAGCCATGCCGCCCTCGCCAACCGTGATGAACTTGTAGTCCTGGCCTTCCTTCATGCCCTCGGCGTCGAAGATCGAGCGCACGAACGCGACCTCCGCCCCGTCTGCCGTGCCGACGCCGATGACCTTGCCCTTCAGGTCGGTGGGCTTCTGGAACGGCGAAGCCTCCGGCACGACGAGGTTGAACTGGCTGCGGGTGAAGTAATTGTAGATGTAGACCAGATCCTGGCCCCGTTCGCGCGCCGCCATCAGCGGCCCCGGACCGGGATGGGCGAGCTGCGCCTGGCCCGCAAGGAGCGCCTGGATGGCCTGGGCCGAACCATTGACGCTGCGCGGCTGGATCTTGAGCTTCTCCTCGGCGAAATAACCTTCGCCGATCGCGGCATAGAGGGCGAAATAACCCAGCCCGCCCGGGCTCGGATAGACGATCGTGAGCTCATCCTGCGCCTGCGCATGAACACGCGACGCTGCGAGCGCAAGCGGCAGGCCCGCCGCCGCTGCCATGAACTGCCTACGTTTCATCCCGCTCCCCTTGCGTTTTTCTGATACGGATGAGCGAACGATGCATTATCGATCAAACGTGTCAAATAAATTCAGATTATCTGGCGTGTGATAAAAATATGCAGATTTATCTGGACAGGATCGAGCCGGCCCATATGCTGTCCCGATCGTGACCCAGCGCATGGCTTCCCAGATGACGACACTCGCAGACTTCGCCGTTCCGGCGCCGACCCTCCAGTCACTGCCGATCGAGGGCTCCTCGGCGCGCTTCCCGATCCGGCGGATCTACTGCGTCGGTCGCAACTATGTCGCCCATGTCAGGGAGATGGGCGGCGACGAGACCCGCGATTTCCCGCTGATCTTCCAGAAGCCGRCCGATGCAATCGTCCAGAACGGCGGCGTCGTTCCCTATCCGCCGATGACGGACGATTTTCACTTCGAGCTCGAGCTCATGGTGGCGATGAAGTCCGGCGGCTACAACATCCCTCAGGACGAAGCGCTCGAGCATGTCTTCGGCTACGGCATCTGCCTCGACATGACCCGCCGCAAGCTGCTCGACACGCCAGACGGCCCGCGGATCCCGTGGGAACTTAAGAAATCATTCGATCACTCGGCGCCCTGCGGCCCGATCTACCCGGTCGAACAGGTCGGCCACCCGTCGACGGGCAAAATCCGCCTCGAGGTCGACGGTGTCGCACGCCAGGATTCCGACCTGTCCTTGATGATCTGGCGCACGCCCGAGATCATTGCGACACTCTCGAAATATTACTCGCTCGAGCCCGGCGATGTGATCATGACCGGTACGCCGCATGGCGTCGGCGCGGTCCTTCCCGGTAATGTTCTCGTCGGCAGCATCGAGCGCCTCGGCGCGCTCACCGTCACGATCGGCGCGTCGCCGCTGGCGGGCTGACAGATTGCGCCTGGGCGGAACAAGCGCTGGCCCGACCGTGTTTATCGCGAAGCTTCCTGCGGAGGTTTTGCCATGCAGCTATCGGCCAAGGACAGATTGATTGCGGCCCTCGTGGCCCAGCTTCATGCCGAACGCGAGACGAGGGATGCGCTCGCCTTTGTGATAGCGAATGGCCAGCGCGACCGGGATGTCCTCACCGCCATCCTCACGGATCCGGTGCCGGCCTTCACGCAGGCTGACTTGGCCTACGCCGAAGAACTCGTGCGCCGCCATCATAACCGCCGGGAAGCGGCTTGATGCAGGAAGCGCTGGGCAAGCAGTAACGCCATGGTCGCCGGCAAGCCATCCCGCGCCCCTGGTCGGCTGCGGATCGTCAATCCCGGAGATCTGACGATCCGCAGGGGCCGGCGCGGCAGGGGCTTTGCCTATCTCGACGCCACTGACGAGCCCGTCCGGGACGCGGCCTTGCTTGAGCGGATCCGCTCACTTGCAATTCCGCCCGCCTATCGCGAGGTGCGCATCGCGGCCGATCCACGGGCCCATCTCCAGGCGGTCGGGCGGGACGAGGCCGGGCGGCTGCAATATCTCTATCATCCCGAATGGGAGCGGGTCCGCGAACGCCGCAAGTTGAAGCGATTGCGGCTGCTGATCGACGCGCTGCCCCGTTTGCGCAAGGCGGTCGCCGATGATCTCAAGGCGCGTGCGCTCTGCCGCAGGAAAACGCTGGCTTGCGCAGTCGCCATCATCGACCGCTGCCATCTGCGCGTTGGCGGCGAGGCCTATGCGAGGAGCAATGGCAGCCATGGTGCCTCGACGCTCCTCAAGCGCCATGTCGCGTTGACGGCCTCGCGGATCGACCTGCTGTTTCGCGGCAAGGGCGGAAAGCAGATCGCATGCTCGCGGCAGGATGGCCCGCTCGCCCGAGCACTTGCCCGGATTGCGCAGTTGCCCGGCCGGCGACTGCTGCAATACCGGGACGAGGACGGCAAGGTGACGCCGGTCCATGCCGGCKACATCAACGCCTATCTCCGCGAGATCTCCGGCCTCGCCATCAGTGCCAAGGATTTGAGGATGCTGGCGGGGAACGCTGCGGCCGCCGAACTGCTGCTGGCCAGCCAGATCATGATCGGCGATGGCAGCGAGAAGCGTCAGCTCGCCGAGATCATGCGCGCCGTCTCGGAGCAACTGGCGAACACGCCTGCCGTGACGCGCAAGAGCTATGTCCACGCCATCGTGGTGAAGGCCTATGCCAACGGGAAGCTCGCGGCCTCCTTCGAGAAGGCGCGCGCCAGGGGCGGCTGTTCCCGGATCGAGCGGGCGCTCGCCTCGCTGGCTGGGTGAGGTGAATCGCCGCCTCATGATCAGGTCGAAACCGATCCTGCCATAGGGCTTCGGCCATCTGGCTCAGGACGGCTGCCCTATTCCCGATCTTTTGCGTTGCGAACAAAACGCGAAAAATGATCGAATATGAGACATGTTCGCTCTCGATTCGCTGGCGCCACCAAGCTATCTCGACAGGCTCAACCCCGCGCAACGCCGCGCGGTGGAGCACGGCGTCGGCACGCAGCCGGGTCCCTTGCTGGTGATCGCGGGGGCGGGATCCGGCAAGACCAACACGCTCGCGCATCGTGTCGCGCATCTGATCCTGAACGGTGCGGACCCGCGCCGCATGATGATGCTGACCTTCTCCCGACGCGCTGCAGCCGAGATGGCGAGGCGGGTGGAGCGCATCGCGCGCGACGTGCTGGGAGAGGGGGCTGCCGTCATGACCGACGCRCTGACCTGGGCCGGGACCTTTCACAGCGTGGGAGCAAGGCTGCTCCGGGATTACGCGCCGGAGCTTGGGCTCGATCCGCATTTCACGATCCATGACCGCGAGGACAGCGCCGACCTGATGAACCTCGCTCGTCACGAGCTTGGCTACTCGAAAACGGAAGGGCGCTTTCCCAAGAAGGGCACCTGCCTTGCGATCTATTCGCGCTGCGTCAATGCCGAAGAGCCGGTTGAGGCCGTGCTGGGTGCTTCMTTTCCCTGGTGCGCATCATGGGCAGGGGAGCTGAAGCAGCTCTTTTCAGCCTATGTCGAGGCCAAGCAGGCCCAGAACGTCCTTGATTACGACGATCTTCTGCTGTGCTGGGCCCAGGCCGCAAGCGAGCCCAGCCTTGCCGCGGAGATGGGCGGACGTTTCGACCATGTCTTCGTCGACGAGTATCAGGATACCAACAAGCTTCAGGCCTCGATCCTGCTGGCGCTCAAGCCCGATGGCCAGGGGCTCACCGTCGTCGGCGATGACGCGCAATCGATCTACTCGTTCCGCGCCGCCGAGATCCGCAATATCCTCGATTTCCCCCAGGCCTTCAGCCCACCGGCTGAGGTCGTCACGCTGGATCAGAACTATCGTTCGAACCAGCCCATTCTGGCCGCCGCGAATGGGGTGATCGAGCTCGCCCGCGAGCGCTTCACCAAGAACCTCTGGACCGACCGCCAGTCGGGCGGCAAGCCCCAACTCGTCAATGTTCGCGACGAAGCCGACCAGGCGCGCTTCGTCGCGACGCGCGTGCTGGAGAACAGGGAGGCGGGGCACACGCTCAAGCAGCAGGCGGTGCTCTTTCGCGCCTCGCATCACAGCGGCCCGCTGGAGGTCGAGCTGACACGGCGCAATATTCCTTACAAGAAGTTCGGCGGGCTGAAATTCCTCGATGCCGCCCATGTCAAAGACATGCTGGCGATGCTGCGCTTCGTCGAGAATCCGCGCGACAGGGTCGCCGGGTTCCGCTTGCTGCAGCTGCTTCCGGGCGTGGGGCCGACCTCCGCGCAACGCGTGCTCGATCAGGCCGGCACGGCAGATGATTTCGCAGCAGGCCTCGCGGAGCTGTCGGCGCCCGCGCGTACGGGCGACGCCTGGCCGGATTTCGTTGCGACATTCCGGGCGCTGCGCTCAGGGATAGGCTGGCCGGCAGACCTCGAACGGGCCCGTCTCTGGTACGACCCTCACCTGGAGCGCATTCACGAGGATTTCACCACGCGTCGAGCCGATCTGGTTCAGCTGGAGCAGATCGCCTCCGGCTATCCATCCCGCGAGCGCTTCCTCACCGAGCTCACCCTCAATCCGCCCGACGCAACGAGCGATGAAGCGGGTCCGCCATCGCTGGACGAGGATTTTCTCATCCTCTCGACCATCCACTCCGCCAAGGGACAGGAATGGAAGTCGGTCTTTGTGCTGAACACGGTGGACGGCTGTCTTCCCAGTGACCTTGCCGTCGGGGAGACCGCCGAGATCGAGGAGGAGCGCAGGCTGCTCTATGTCGCGATGACGCGCGCCAGGGACGACCTGCATCTGGTCGTGCCGCAGCGCTTCTTCACTCATGGCCAGGCCGCGCGAGGCGATCGGCATGTCTACGCGGCACGCACGCGGTTCATCCCGCATGCCCTGCTGCACCTGTTCGAGCAGGCGACCTGGCCCATCGAGCAGGCTCAGGCCGCCATGCAACACCGCAGCGGCGTGAGAATTGACGTGTCGGCACGACTCAAGGGCATGTGGCGCTGAAGCATCGGCCCGAGGGATTGCGGTTTTCGGGTAAGCCGATGCGATCGCAGAAGGCGCGATCGGCCTGCGCCGGTGGCGCCGGCCCGCATCYTGCTTGTTCCCCTTAAGCTCTCGGTAACCCAGAAACCCCAGCCTTCATGGCTGGCCTGACTCGATTTCACTCGGAGTGCCTCCATGGATGCCTTCACGATGGTGATTGTCGCGTGCATTTCCGGCGAAGCGACCTGCACCGCTTCCCGGATCAGCGAACAGGGTTTCACGACGGTGCAGGCCTGCGAAGCCCGCATCGACGACATCGCGCGTGCGATGACGGTGGAGTTTGGAAAACGACCGGAATTCAAGGGCCGACAGGTCACTTACGACGTCTCCTGCATGGACAGGGAACAGCTCTGGCACAAGCTTGGGGTGACCCAGGCCGAGACCTGATTGCGGCCGTTCGCGACGGAGGCGGCCTCTCGCGGGACACCGACGTCCGGATGCCGATCGGTGGAACAAACCGGAATCGAGCCCGTTCCTGATCACAGAACCCTCAGCGAAGGAGATCTGTGATGATGAAGAAGCTTGCTCTCGCCGCGACCCTGATTCTCGTGCCCGTCGCGTCATTCGCCCAGAATCCGCAGGGCGCGCAGGGTGGTGCAGCTGCCGGCGCGGCGACAGGCGCCGTGGGCGGGGCGATCGTCGGCGGTCCGGTCGGTGCTGTTGTCGGCGGCGTGGGTGGCGCTGTCGTAGGCGGCATCGTCGGCGACAATACCCCCCGCTTCAAGACCTATGTGGTCGAGCAGCGTGTGCCGTCCTACACCTATGCCGAGCCGCTCGCGGTCGGCACCGTGCTCCCGAATGAGGGCGTGACCTATCGCGAAGTGCCGCGCGAGTATGGCGCGACCCAGTACCGCTATACGGTCGTGAATAACCGCACTGTGCTGGTCGAGCCCGGCACCCGCAGGATCGTTCAGATCATCGAGTGATCAGCACAATCGTCCAACCGTTCGGCCCGCCAGCAGCTTCCGTTGGCGGGCCGTTTGCTGCCTGGCGAACGCGTGGCCTTGTCCGCGATGTCCGGCCCTGGCTCGGTCCTGACTCCTATGCATCATCGAACCGAAAGATCCTCGCAGCACCGGCTTCGTCGCGCAGGCCCTTGTAAGTCGCGTGGCGAAGCTTGCCGTCATCGGTCCAGCCGCGGAATTCGATCTCGGCAACCAGCACGGGCGAAACCCAGCGCGCGGCTGTCCGCTGGATGGCCAGGGGTGGTCGCGGAACGAGTCTCGCGTCGAGCCGCGCCTTCAAGGCGGCGCCGGACAGCTCGGTGAAGCCGCTGCCAACCCCGCCGACATAGACCAGGCCGTCGGCCTTTTCCGCAGCGAGCAGCAACCTGCCGATTCCTCCAAAGCCGATCGAAGGCTCATATCCGATGATGACGAAGCGCTCCGACTGGATGCACCTGATCTTGAGCCAGTCACCATCGCGGCCGGAGCGATAGGGTGCATCAAGGCGTTTTGCGATGATGCCTTCGAGGCCGAGCTTGCAGGCGAGGGTGTAGAACGCCTCTCCGTCGGCAATCACGTCCTCACTGAGCAGGATACCGGGAGACGCGCGGTCGATTGCATCGGCCAGGACCTCGCGCCGCTGCGAGAGCGGCAGATGCCGCAGATCCTGTCCATTGAGGTACAGAAGATCGAAGGCAAACAGGACCGCGAGTTCGGCGCTGCCCTTGCCGTCTCGCCCGCCGAGCGCTTGCTCCAATGCCGCGAGATCCGATTTTCCGCTCCGATCGAGGATGACGGCCTCGCCATCAAGGATAGCACTGTCGACGACGATCTGCTTCGCCGCCGCCACGATCGCGGGAAAGCGGGCCGTCCAATCCCGGCCGTCTCGCGCAAGCAGGCGCACCTCGCGCGAAGGCTCGATATGAACGGCAAGCCGGTAGCCGTCCCATGCCACCTCGAACGACCAATTGGACCCCTTGGGCGGCTTTGCCGCCTCACTGGCAAGGCATGGCTCGACATGCTGCGGCATAGGATCGTCATCTTGCGTGCTGTCGTCAGGGAGACGGGCCTCCACTGGTATGGCAACGGGCGACAAGACCGTGCCCTTCAACGCCTCCGAACCGGGGCCGGACCGCGACATCTGGCGCACGCGCATGACGGGTTCTCCTCCACCGCAGACAAACGCCGGGCAGCGGGCACTCGTTCCGGCGACGTGGAACTTCGTGCCGCCTCAGCAGTTAGGATATGGTGGTGATATGGGAGTGCTGACATGGGTTCGTTACCCCGCGCTTTTCATCCCAAGCGGAAACCCGGACGACCTTCCGATCGACGGCCGCTGAATGGTCGCCCCCGGCCGGCTGCCATCATGCCGACCGAGCTGTCACGCGAGATCTGTGAGGACGAGGACGGCAAGCATTATGCGGTCATCGTCTGGCGGCTCTATCCCGGTCTGCGCAGCATCACCTACACGCTCGATAGCGGTGCGCTCGTGAACTTTGTCGACGAGCGCAGGTTCGAAGTCGCCAGAACCGGGCTGATCATCACGCGGCTGGAGTGAATTCGATCAAGAGTTGCCGCATCCGGCAAATGACATTGCCGGGAGCGCTCCAAGGTTTAGGTTGCTCCCTACAGGGAGGTGCTTTGCATGTCCGATACCCTTTCCAGATCAGAACCAGTGACGGTGACACTCCGTACGCACGAAGACTATCGCGATGCTTGTGAGCGCGTTGGCCAGTTGGAAGGCATCAGGCCGAGCGCCGCCCGAGATCGTCAGCTCGCTGCGCTTAGAACGGCCATCCACGCCTACGAGCCGCGGCAGACGCCATTGCGGACATCACCATGACCACGTAAGGCCTGGCGCGCTCGGCAGGGCAATGCGACCAGCCCGTCAACGAAACGAAAGACGAGACAGAGCCGTTGCGAGGCTCCGGTCGGGCAAGCCCTGTTCAGGTACTCGGGCATCTGCCTGGGGCGCATAGGGCAGAACCATCTCACGATAACGTGTTCCCTGTAGCCGCCAGTCGACGCCTTTTCTGTCGTGAACGAATGCAGCCGAGCGCCGACGTCCATCACGGTTCCGGTGCTTCTTTGGTCGCGTGGTGCGGTGCAAACTGGAACCATCATGGATGCCCGCTCGTTCCTCGCTCGCGTCCGCTGAAACGCTATGGGGAAATGTCATGGCGCCGCGCGCTGTCTGGAAAGGCGTTCTGAAGATCGCCGAGGTGAGCTGCCCGGTTTCGCTCTACACGGCAGCCTCGACCGCCGAGCGGATCTCGTTTCACACCTTGAACCGCAAGACCGGCAACCGCGTCCATCGTCAGTATATCGACGAGGTCTCCGGCAAGCCGGTCGAGACCGAGGATCAGGTCAAGGGCTACGACAAGGGCAACGGCGATTACGTCCTGCTCGAGCCGGAAGAGATCGCCGCCGCGATCCCGGAAAGCGACAAGACCCTCACGGTCGAGACGTTCCTGCGGTGCGGCGAGATCGACGAGATCTTCTTCKACAAGCCCTACTATATCGCGCCTGCCTCACCCGTGGCGTCCGAAGCCTTCGCGCTGATCCGCGAGGGAATGAAGGACCAGAAGTCGGCCGCGCTGGCCCGAACGGTCATCTTCCGCCGGATGCGATCGATCCTGATCCGTCCTCAGGACGAAGGGTTGATCGCGACGACGTTGAACTTCGACTACGAGGTCCGCTCGGCCGAGGACGCCTTCAGCGAGATCCCGGAAATCAAGATCGACGGTGAGATGCTCGACCTGGCCGAGCACATCATCAAGACGAAGGCTGGCAAGTTCGATCCCAAACAGTTCGACGATCGCTATGAAGCCGCGCTGGCCGAACTCGTCCAGGCCAAGATCGAAGGCCGCAAGATCAAGCCACAGAAGCGGCCCGAGCCCTCGAAGGTCGTCAGCCTGATGGAGGCATTGCGTCAAAGTGCCAAGGCTGGCGGCGGCGAGAAGCCCGCAGCGGCGAAGCAAGCCCCGCGCAAGAAGGCGAGTTGATTATTTGCGCCGCGGTTCCAGGCTGCGCTTGAGCGCGTCCATGATGTTGACGACATTGCCTTCCGAGGCCGGACGCGGCGATGTCCTCATCGGATTGCGGCCCTTCTCCTTGGCCTTGATGATACCAAGCAGCTCCTCCTGGACCGGATCCTTGGCAAGCTCCGGGGACCAGTCCTTGGTGCGGGTCGCGATGAGCTTGTCCATCAGGGGACGCAGATCAGAGTCCGGTGCGGCCTCGCCGATCCCGGCGAAATAATCTTTCTCGGGCCGGACCTCATCGCCATAGCGCAAGGTCCACAAGACGATGCCGTTATCGCGGGCGTCCAGCAGCACGGCCCGTTCGCGCCGATAGAGGACGAGCCGCGAGATTCCGACCGTCTTCGTACGCTTCATCGCTTCGCGGATGACGGAGAATGCCTCTTCCCCGACCTTTGCATCGGGCACGAGGTAATGAGGCGTGTCATACCAGATCCAGCCGACCGATGATCTTGGAGCGAAGGTCTGGATGTCGATGGTTCGGGTGCTCTCCAGTGCCACGGAGTCGAGTTCATCGTCTTCCAACATGACATAGTCGTCATCGCCCCTTGGATAGCCCTTGACCTCGTCCTCGTCGCTGACGGGCTTGCCGGTGACCGCATCGACGAAGCGACTTCGTATCCGGTTTCCGGTCTTGCGGTTGAGCGTATGGAAGCGGACCTTCTCGTTGTCCGATCGGGCCGGCATCATCGCGACTGGACAGGTCACGAGGGACAGCTTGAGATAGCCCTTCCAGAACGTCCGCGGCGCCATGGTCACATCTCCCGACACACCCGGTGAACGCGGTGGCGTGGCTGATCGTTCCCCGGCGCCGCTTTCGGCAACCCGTCAGGCAGCCGTGGCGCGCCTGCCCAGCTTCTTGATCGCGTCGGAGAGCGAGCCTGCCGCGTCGTCATAGCCTTCCCAAGCCTTGGTCGTCTTGAGCAGGCCCGGCACGGTCCGCACGGTAAAGCGCTTGGGGTCGAGATCGGCTTTGRCCTGCGGCCAAGTCAGCGGCATCGAGACCTGAGCGCCCGGCCGTGCCMGCGGCGACAGGGGGGCGACCGCCGTCGCCATGCGGTCATTTCGCAGATAGTCGAGGAAGATGCGGCCATTTCTGAGACGCTTGGCCATATTGACCACGTAGCGTGAGGGCTGTTCGGCGGCGAGTTCCGCGCAGATGTGGCGAGCGAAATCTTTCGCCGCAGGCCACTCGATCTTGTTGCGCTTTCCAGCCGCCAAGGGCGTGACGACATGTAGTCCCTTGCCGCCTGTGGTCTTGCAGAAACTGGCCAGTCCAAGCGCATCCAGCCGCTCGCGCATCTGGCTTGCGGCCTCGATCACCTCACCGAATGTCACGCCGGGCCCTGGATCGAGATCGAAGACCAGGCGGCCCGGCGTCTCCGGATCATCGGGCATGCAGTTCCACGGGTGAAGCTCGATGCCGCCRATCTGGGCCGCCGCCGCCAACGCCTCGATCCGATCGATCTGGAGATAGGGCTTCTTGTCGCCAAAGACCCGGACGAGTTCGAACAGGTTCGAGGTTCCCATGCCGGCGTGGCGCTGGAAGAACATCTCGCCCGTAATTCCATCGGGCGCGCGCACAAGCGAACAGGGCCRGCCCTTGATATGGGGCATCATCCAGTCGCCGACCGCCGCGAAATATTCGGCCAGTTCCTGCTTGGAGACAGGCCGGTCATCCCCCGCATTCGGCCACAAGATCTTCTCGGGGTGGCTGATGCCGACCCCCATGACAGTGGCCCTCTCGCCCCGACGGCGCGAGGATACCGGTTTCGGCTGCGGCGTCTCGGTGCCTTTCGGATCTGCGGGGAGGTCGGTTTCCACCTCGTCGGCGGGCTTGTCYTCGCGCARWCCCTTGAAGGCGGCCTGACGAGCCATGCCATCCCCGGTCCAGCCGGCAAACTCGATCTCCGCGACAAGTTCGGGCTTCAACCAGGTGACCCCGGGCTCGCGCTTGGGAGAGCCGGCCCCTTTGAAGGGCGAGGCTGTCGCGGCGGCCGCCTTCAGCTTTGGCAACAGCGCCTGCACCTTGGCGGCGCTGTAGCCCGTACCCACCCGTCCGATATAGACAAGATCCGACCCTCGATTGACGCCGACCAGAAGCGACTTGAATTTGCCGGCCGTCGTGGACCATCCGCCGATCACGACCTCGTGCCCGGCGCGGCATTTGGCCTTCGTCCAGCTGTTGCTGCGCCCTGACACATAGGGCGCATCGACCGCCTTCGAGACGATGCCTTCCAGGGAGAGTTGGCAGGCCGATTTCAGGATGGCGTCGCCGCCGGTCTCGAAATGTTCGACATAGCGCAGGATGACGCCGTCGCCGTGGTCGTCGAGGGTCTCCTTCAGACGCTCCTTGCGCTGCAGGAGTGGCAGCTCGCGGAGATCGGCCCCGACGCTGAACAGCATGTCGAAGGCGAAGAAGATCAGATCCTCCGTCCTGCCCTCCGAAATGGCGGCCTGGAGGGCGGCAAAATCCGGCGTGCCATGCTTGTCGAGCGCGACGATCTCGCCATCGATGATGGCATCGGGCAGGCTCTCTCCCGCCTTGGCGATCGTTTCAAAACGGGAGGTCCAATCGAGCCCCTTCCGCGTCTTGAGCGTGACGGTCCCGCCCTGGACCCGCATCTGGATGCGATAGCCATCGAACTTGATCTCATGCACCCACCCGCCACCATTGGCGGGACGCTCGACACTTCGGCATAGCTGCGGCGCGATGAACGGTGGCATGGGGGCCGGGCGAGATCTCTTGGGAGATCCGGATCGTTCCGGGCTTCGTCTGCGCTGCGCGGCCAGACCCTTCCGGCTGTCCCATTCGGCGTCAGCGGCGAGGGCGTCCTTCGCGAGGAGGAATGGCTTGGGCGAACGCCCCTTGCCGGCCGCGATCGCGTCCATGCTGMGGCCGGAGGCAACGGACGTGTCGGCCTTCAAGACCGCATCACCGTCGCCATCCACGGAATGCGCGTCCCGGTGCTTGATCAGCAGCCAGTTGGTGCGCTTGCCGCCATCCCGGTCATGACGCATCCGAACGAGGACAAAGCTGCCCTCGAGGCGCTCGCCGTCCAGAACGAACTTGAGTTCGCCCTTTTCCAGTTGGCGCTCCGGGCTGATCTTGCCCTCCGGCTGCCAGTAGCCGCGATCCCAGAGCAGAACCGTTCCCCCACCATATTGCCCCTTGGGTATGGTCCCTTCGAAATCTCCATAGGGCAGGGGGTGGTCTTCCACCTCGACTGCGAGGCGCTTGTCGCCAGGATCAAGCGAGGGGCCCTTGGTCACCGCCCAGGACTTGAAGACCCCGTCCAGTTCCAGGCGCAGATCATAATGAAGCCTGGTCGCATCATGCTTCTGGATGACGAAGCGCAGGCGGTTCGATTTCGAAACCGCAGCGTCTCCGTCAGGCTCCCTGGTCTTCTCGAAATCGCGCTTCTGACGATACGCCTTGAGCTTTTCCAAGTGACACTCCGCGTTCGCGGCTGAGCTTGCACGCAAGATGCACGTCCTGGCGGCACTCCGTGCAAAGACATCACAGGAACAGGCGCGGGAAATGATTGTTCCGAAACTTCGAGAGCTGCGATGTCAGKGGGCGCGTGAGGTCCTGCTGAAGCGCTGTCTCGCGCGCCCCGAACCATGAACAAGCCATCCTGATCGTCAATTAGCACCGGTACCTTAGGATGAGCCGGAATGGGTGTGAGGATCTGGAATGCAGTCGAGTTCTGTGAAGCGTGAGCCAGGCGACCTGTCCATCATCGTTCCCGCCCAATCCGGACGGTCAGTACGCGTATCGGGTGGCGATATCATCCGCATCGTCGATCCGAAGGGGCAGCAGGTCGCCGATCTCTGGGCCTTCGTCACCTCGCCCCGACTCGACTGGCTGAGCACGGCCCAGACCCGAGACATCAACGAGCGATTGTTTCCCAAGGTCGGAGAGAGCTTCTACAGCGACCGCGGCGTTCCGTTGCTGACATTGGTCGAGGACGGGTCCCCCGGTCCGCACGACATGCTGTTTCCTGCCTGCAACCGTGAACTCTACGAGCGGGCCGGGCTGCACGATCATCCAAATTGCAGGGACAACCTGCTCTTGGCACTTCAGGAAGAAGGCGTTGCGCTACCCTTCGTACCCGATCCGGTCGACCTGTTCCAAAACTCGCCTCCGCAACCAGACGGCCGGCTTGAGGTTCTCCCGTCGATCAACCCGCCTGGCGGGTATGTCGTCGTTCGCGCCGAATGCGATCTTCTCCTGGTCGTTACGGCGTGCTCGGTCGATTTCCATCCGACAAACGGCGAGTGCTGTACAGAAATCGAGATCGAAGTCGTTCGCAGCTCACGCTCTTCGTGATGGGGGACCAGATCGCCATGCACTGGCCAGCGGGCTCATTTGACGCAATGATCGAGCGCGGGCTGGTGAATGATCCTGCCAGCCGCGCAATCAAACGCGCACTATGGGCCAAACATAAAGGCCCTGGCTCCATGGGAGGAGAATTCCATGCTCGTCGGCGTGCCCTGCGAAATCAAGGACAATGAAGCGCGTACCGGGCTCGTCCCGTCATCCATCCGGGAGTTGGTCCATCATGGTCACCAGGTCATGGTCCAGTCGGGCGCAGGTCTTGGTGCCGGCATCACCGATGAGGACTACGTCGCGGTCGGCGCCAAGATAGTCGACGGGCCGGAGATAATATTCGCAGAAGCCGAGATGGTGGTGAAGGTCAAGGAACCCCTGGCCCAGGAGCGAAAGCGTCTGCGGCCCGGACAGATCCTGTTCACCTATCTGCACCTTGCTCCCGATCCTGCGCAGACCCGCGATCTCATTCAATCCAAGGCGATCTGTATCGCCTACGAGACAGTCACTTCACCCTCCGGCAGCCTGCCGCTTCTGGCGCCGATGTCCGAAGTGGCGGGCAGACTCGCACCTCAGGTCGGCGCACATGCCCTGGAGAAGGCCCAAGGGGGACGCGGCATCTTGCTGGGCGGTGTRCCGGGAGTCCCGGCAGCGTCCGTCGTGATTCTCGGCGGAGGCGTGTCGGGCACGCATGCGGCGACCATCGCCATTGGCATGGGAGCGCAGGTGACGGTCGTGGACCGGTCGGCGGAGCCGCTGAAGCGCCTGGCCACCCAGTTCGGCAATGCGATCACCACCGTCTTTTCCACGCAGGCGGCGATTGAAGAGCTCGTCAGGCAAGCGGACCTGGTGATTGGTGCGGTGCTGATCCCTGGCGCGTCGGCGCCCAAGCTGGTCAGCCACGATATGATCCGCACCATGAAGAAGGGCGCCGTCGTCGTGGACGTGGCCATCGATCAGGGCGGCTGTTTCGCGACCTCAAAGGCCACCACGCACTCCGACCCGACCTATATCGTCGATGGGGTCGTGCATTACTGCGTGGCCAACATGCCTGGCGCAGTCGCGCGCACCTCCACCTTCGCGCTCAACAATGCGACATTGCCCTTCGTGCTGGCCATCGCCAATCACGGCTGGCGCGAGGCTTTGAAGCAGGATCCGCACTTGCGCCAAGGTCTCAACATATGCGTCGGGCAGGTCACCTGCGAGCCCGTGGCAAGGGCTCAAGGCCTGCCATTCGTCGAGCCCCTCGCGGTCATTGATCGCGCATGAATGCAAGCAAGGTTCCGGTCTAAAGCATCGGCCCGAAAAGTGGATGGCGGTTTTCGGGGCAAAGCCGATGCAAAGACAAAGGGTTAGATCACCGGACTGGATACGATCTCCAGTCCGATGATCTAGCTGTGAGCTCTCAATAGGTTGTCCATCCGGTCCCGAGCGAGGAAGCTGAGGTTGCGAAGCTTCAGACCCCTCGGAGGAACCGGATGAACATCCACAAGAATGCCCGGCTGACGCAGTTGGGTCGAGAGCGGATCGTGCGCATGGCGGCGGCAGGCACGGCCTCTGGCGTGATCGCCAGGGCGGCCGGCGTCAGCCTCAAGACCGTCCATAAATGGATCGCCCGTTTCGCCGCCGAGGGCATGGCCGGGCTGGCGGACCGCTCGTCGCGTCCGCGCCGGCTGCATCGCCCGACGCCGGCAGGCCAGGTCGAGCAGATCATCGCGCTGCGGCGCCAGCGGCTGAGC
>NZ_JBFTLD010000131.1:0-17446 GCF_056396265.1 Allobosea sp. 05T422_2
CGCCGACCGTGGCCGCGGCGGTGCCGCTCAGGCCGGCGATCGCCGCGGCCGCGCCGGCCAAGCTCGCACCTCCGGTGAACGGGGCGGCCATGACGCAGCCGACCGCGAGCGTCAGCGAGGCAGCGGCGCCGATGCCGCCGATCGTGGCACCGATGGCTGCCAGGCTGATGCCGCCATTGACGTCCGCGAGCAATTCGTCGCTCATCGGGCTGGGGCCCGACGAGGCCTCCAGCAGCGCGCCGGCCTTGGCGTAGACCTGCTCGGCCTCCTCGGCGGACAGCGCATGGCCGCGCTCGGCGGCGAAGGAGCGCAGGCTCTCGGGGCCGGTCACGGTCTCGGCGAACTGCTTCAGCTTGGCCTCGTCCTGCAGCACGGCGGCCATGTAGCGTCCGAAGGACGGATGTTCCTGGGAGATKCTCATCTTGGTTTCCTGTATCGGCTCGATCGGGGGAGAGGGCGGGCTTCGCCTCAGCCGGTGATCTTGTCGTGGATCAGTTGCGAGGCACCGCCTGCCAGCGCGCCGGTGACAGCTCCGGAAAAGGCCGTTCCGGYTCCACCCACGACGGCCGTGCCGATGAGCGCCGCGGTGCCGGCGACCGTTCCCAGCGCGATGCTGACGGGCGCAGTGGCGACGGCGATGGCGACACCGGCGACAGCGCCGGCAATCCCACAGATCGTGCCGCCGACCGCCGCCCAGCTCACGCCGCCATTCACGGTGCCCAGCACGGCGTCATCCAGACGAACCTCGCCGCCGGCTGCCGCGGTCTGGGTCACGACGAAATCCTGTGCGGCCTCGAACACCGTCTGCGCTTCGCTCTCGCTGATATCCACGCCCCGCGCCGCGGCATAGACGACCAGCGCTTGCGGGGTGTCGACCTCGCTGTTGAAGCGGGCCGATTCGGCCGCGTCGCCATGGGTGCTGATGATCATGTTCTGGAAGGATTTCAACCGAACCTCGTCGGTGAATCCGTAATTTTGGCTATGCATGTGAATCTCCCGCGTCACTCTGATGGAATGATATTCGGTTGTCGGAGCGAGTTTGTGGAGTAAATTACTTTAACAAATGTTAATTCATCTCGCATCGCGATGAACCGATACGCCGATATACGAAGTATCGATATTTATATATTTAATTGAACCTAGAAATAGACTCCGGCTACTTGCCGAAATCGACGCCTTGCACCGCATGGGTGGCAGGGCAGGGTGCCGAACAGCCCGAAAGAAGCAGGGCAAAAGGAAGCGCAACGCGCATGCMGTTGCGCGAGGCTCCGTCCCACTTTCGAACTGGCGCGGTCGGACGGCGCTGCCGCACCAGCTCCGGGCGGTTCCATGTACAGCTGACGTTGGTACGGACGTCGAGCGCAAGCAATACCTGAAATTGTAACGCTTTTTCCGGGATGTAACGCGATGTAACGACTTGCTTTGCCCGGGCGTTGTTTTTCGAAGACGAGCAAAGGATGTGTCTATTTTGGCACGCCCATGGAGCGGATCTCGCGCGGCGGATCGGCTTTCGACGCCACAGCCACGGGCTTCTCCGGGAAAGGCCCCGGTCAGGGCGCTGTCGGCAGCGCGACCCGCACCGTCGTGCCTTCGCCTTCGCTGCTCTCGATCGAAACCCGGCCGTCATGGGCGGTGACGATCTTCTTCACGAGAAAGAGGCCGAGGCCGGATCCCTCGACGGCCTGCGAATACCGCCCGCGCACCCCGAGGACGAAGGCCCCGGGAAGCTCGGAGGCCGGGATGCCGCAGCCGCGATCCGTAACGGTGATGGTGATCTCTTCTCCCGCCAGGCCCAAGGCGAGCGCGATCGGCTCGCTGCCTTTCAGCGCGGTGAATTTGACGGCATTTTCCAGCAGATTGATGATGACGAGCTCCATCATGCCCTCATCGGCCACGATCGTCGCCTGCGCAGCCCGAGGCTCGATCAGCAGTTTGATCGTCGGGCCGCTGAGAAGATCGCAGGCGCGCTGGTGGGCGGCGACGACGAGGGCGCCGGCATTGACGTGGGCGATCCGGGGGCGGAAGGACGGTCCCTGCACCCGGCTGCGGGCGAGATTGATCTCCAGCATTTCGACGAGCCGCGCGATCGCTCTGCGGATGCGCTCGATCCGGCCCTGGTTGGCGCCGTCATCGGGCTGCAAGGCGAGCCCGATGCTGTCGATGCTCGAGCGAATGGCGGCGAGCGGCGTCCGGTACTGATGTGACACCACTTCGAGAAAGCGGACCTGCTGGAGCTGGGACTGCTTTTCGAGATGCAGGGCGTCTTCGGCGATGCGCCTGGCATCGACGAGTTCGCGCGTTCTCTCCTCGACCAACCCCGCCGCGATGTTCTCGGCAAGCTGCGCATGCCGCAGCGCCTCGTCCTTCATCCGGAGGGTCAGCGCTTCGGCATCCCGCAGCCGAACCGCGAGGGCTCCCGTCAGCAGGACCGTGAGAAACAGGCCGGCAATGCCATAACTGTGGATGGCCCAATGCGGCAGCCAGGCAACCCCGAGACGCTGCGCCATCGTCAGGAAGGCGCCGACGCACAGCGCCGAGAACGCCGCGCCCCTGAGACGGCTCGCGGCCCCTTCGTCGCTCCACTGCCTCAGGCCCTGCACCATGTTCACGCAGGCCATGACGATCCCCAGCACCGTTCCGATCGGGCCGAAGATCATGTTCAGGCCGGCGAAGGCGAAGCCTACGCCCACGAGCCCGGCGGCTGCGCTTCCCTGATAGAGGCGGTGCAACAGCGGAGCCCGGTTGCGCAGGTCAAGGATGCGCATATAGGCGATTGCGCTGGCGGTCAGGCCCGCCCAGGCATTGAAGCCGAGAAAGGCATCGTTGGCGGCACCATTCTCGGGAAAGAGATAGACCCTGCTATAGCCGAGATTGCCCATGTAAATCAGCATGATGCCAAGCGTGCTGGCCGCCAGAAGCGGGTATTGCGCCTTCCTGTCGAAATAGAAGAAGACGAGCTGGGTCACCAACAGCACGCCCATCCCACCCAGCCAGGCACCGTAAAGACTCGCATCCAGGGCGGCCCCGGCGGCGTAGTCTTCGGCTGATGTCAGGCGCAGATGCAGATAGGTCGCCGAATTACCGTTCCGGACGCGGATGAACACCCGCGTCGTCGCACCCTCGGCCAGATCGAGCCGAATGGCATAGTCGAGCGCCGAAAGGCCGTCCCGCGGCAGGGGACGGCGATCCCCCATCTCGTGCCGGGTGAACCGCTCGATCGAAAGGGGGGCATCCGGCGCGGCGGTGTAGATATCGACGTAATCGAGGAAGTTTGGCGCCAGGGAAAGGATGGCCTGTTTGGTTACCCGGCCGGGCAGTTCCATCCGAATCCAGACGGGGGTCCGGGTGAAGCCGAAGTTGACATGCGCCCCCTGGATAGTCCGAAACTCAGCCTGCTTGGCCGAATCGAGGATCTCCGCCAGCGACAGTGACGAAGCGGGATCGGACAGGACGGAAATCGTGCCGTTCAGCGAGGGCAAGGGCGCAGGTCGGGGCGGAGGTTCCGCCTGGGTTAGATATGCGATGCCGAGTACGAGCATCGCCGCCAGCACGGCGAGCCACAGGCGGGGACGGCCGTCCCGCGGCGGCAGGGCTGCGACCGAGGCCATGCCGGAACGCGTCGCCGCTCCATCATCAGTCGCGGGCAGGATTGTCGGGGCCGGCGTCAACGGAATCTCGTCGCGATGGGGTGGATGCACAGGATGATGGTGGACGCGGTGGCCGGCCCGAAAGGCGCTACACAGGAGATCTCGCGCGATTTCAAAATCATTCTCGTGGAGGACGACCACGATCTCCGTCAGAGCCTCGCCGACTATCTACGGCTGCGAAACATGCATGTCACGGAGGCGCCGTCCGGCATCGCGTTCTACAAGGCGTTGCTGCAGGAGCGCTATGACATCGCGGTCCTGGACGTCAACCTGCCGGACGTMAGCGGATTCGAGTTGGCCAGGGACATGGCCGCACGGCGGGAGATGGGGATCATTCTGTTGACGGCGCGCACCGGTCGCGATGATCGCGTGCGCGGCTATGCCGAAGGAGCCGATCTCTATCTCACCAAGCCGGTCGACACCGAGGAACTAGCCTTGGCCATTCTCAATCTTGGTCGACGCATGCGCCGCGGGCCGGTCGAAGCCGAAAGCGGTCGAGGGGCGGGTGCGATCGAGGCGCCCGAAGGTGCGGCCTGGCGGCTCAATCGGCACACTCAAACGCTGCGCTCGCCGGACACCAGATCGGTGAAGCTTTCGGTTCGGGAGGTGATCCTGCTCGAGCATCTGGCGGCGCGACCGGACGAAACGGTTTCGCGGGATCTGATCATGGGTCTGTTCGGCCACGCCCGGATCGATCCCGAAAGCCGGCGTTTCGACGCGTTCCTGGCGCGCCTGCGCTCCAAGCTGAAAGCGGCAGGAATGGAATCCCCCCTGCAAGTGGTTCACAGCGCCGGCGTAAGGCTGGTCAAGCAGATCGACGTTGCCTGACGTCGTTCGATCACCCTTCGTCATCCACGCGATGGCATCGCGATCGCCAAGCTCGCGCGGGGGGGCGACGGTTCGAAGGGGCCGCGTTTCCGCACTGGCACTACCGTGCAGCGTTGGGGCCMGCGAGTTCGTTTGCCACTGAATCGAGTTCGCTGATGCCACCCTCGGCATCATAGAGGATCGCGCAACTTACATTTGGCATCTCGCTGGCAAGATCAAGCGTTACGCGATATTTGGGGAACGATAACTTTAACCCGCCGATGATCCCGCGCTGGAAATCCTGAGTATTATTCTTGTTTTCCATTTCAATAAAAATAGAGTCCACCTCTTTCGAGAGCGTATCGGGATCCAAATACAGCTTTGATTTATGAAGATAATTGGCAGCGGCGACCGAGAAGCACGCTGTGCCAAGGTAGGAAAGCGGTGTGATCTGATAGCGGTCGGCCCTGTTCATTTTGGCGGGATCGGTTTCCTTCAGGATAAAATTCGCCGAGAGYGATCCATCGGGCCCATGGATGATCGCGAGATTGAAAGGGGCTTCGATCGAGCCGAACGCGTAGCATCCACTTTCCAGGCACGAATATTCGGCCGTCGGATCGGTCGGGAAGAACTGCGAGATGCCGTTCGCCGCGTACTCGTCAGGATGGAGCTTCCATTCGGGCCGGAACGCGGTGGCCCGCAGGATGGCAATCAGGCTCTTCATCTGGCCGGCCAGAGACGGTTCCTGCCCCCGGGATGCGGCCGGACATGAGATGGCGGCCACGACAGCGACGGCAAGGCCGGTCAGGGACCTTGAGACACTGCGCGACATTGTTGCCCTCGCGGCCTGCTTCGTCATGGATCGAACTGTAGCGACAAGGGCACTCGCTTGCGACCCGGGATGCGTGATCGCCATAACCGCGGTAGTCTTTGGTCGCCCTCCTGTTTCGTCGCCTCACGCGGCGGTGCGCCGTTCAGCATCGTCGCAAATCAAGTCAAAGCCCCAACAAGCGCTGCCCTGCCGTCAGGGACCGGATTTCCAGCGAGGTATTCGATGACGCTGCGACGCATCATGATTGCCGCATCCTCAGTCCTCCTGACAGCCTGCAATTCGGTTGGCTACCCGACCAGCTACTCGACCGGCCCCTGGGGGCCACGCAGCGTCTATGGCCCGGCACCTGTTTACCCCGCGCCTTGGGATGCGCCGCCCTATGACGGTGTCGACACGGAACCCTATTTCGATAACGGCGGCATGGATTCCTTCCAGACCGATGTCGCACCTCCCGCCGGACGCGTCGTGGTTGGACCACCACCAGACCCTGTTGCCTCGGGTCCTGATTTCGCGCCGGAGCCTTATGAGGACGGCGAGCTTGCCCGGGAGGGAGAGGTGATCGAAGAGCGACCGCAGCCTGCGCGAAGACTTGCGACAAACCAGCCCTCTGCCTCGCAGGCGATTCCACCTGCATCCAGCCCATCAGCCTACGCCGGGGCCTGGCGAGCTGTGGATGCCAGCGGAAAGGCCTGCAGAATTCAACTCTCCACCACGTCCTCCATCGACCTCTACAAGGCCTCCGTGAGTGGTTGTGCGGGATCTCCGCTTGAGACCGTCAACCTCTRGAGTTTCTCAGGAGGCAATGTCACGCTGTACTCGCGCGAGCGGGTCGTTGCCCGCCTTTCTGGTCAGKAGGCGAGCCTGTCAGGCTCGGTTGAAGCGGGTGGTGGCTCGCTTCRCATGACGCGGTGAAGAGGCGAACGCTTTTCCACTCGCGCCGCCGGAACTCTTTGCCCGATTGAGCGTTTGGTTGCCGCCCAGGCTGGTACGCCCGTGCAGTTCGTCCGCGTCGGAATCGATCTGCTCGTGCGCCCCCGACCGTACGGGCGTCTTCTTGGAGCGATCGAGACCTGCCGATGTCGACTGTTAATGTCCGCTTCCCCGGTGTCCTTAATTCGAAGGAGATGCTGGTTGCCGAGTCGATCCAGGCGCGTGCCTGGGATGCCGTCAGCCGCGACAACCGCCTCATCGGCGACGAGGCCGATGCTGCGAAAGCGAAACTTGGTGGCATCATCGTTCGCCTGATGAGCGATGGCTCCAAATCCATCAACACCCTTGCCGCCGAGGCGGTTCAGACCTTCCGGGACAGCGCCGCCGGCGGATGACGCACCGACGCGACGGGTGCAACGATGGGCCAGCGTCGGCTTCCGGCGTGTTGCGACGGCCGGGATCGTGACGCCGCACGGCCGGCATCCGTCGCTGGACGATGGTGCAACCTGCGTTCTTGGCGCTTTGCAAACAGGCATCGTGACGTAAGAGTCAGGAATTACGCTCGGAATCAACGCCGGCGCCCAGAAGCAGACGTCGGAAAAGAGCCGGGTCATGGATGTGCAGAAGCCTGCGGCAGGCACTGGGCCGTTTGCGCCTCTCAACAACCTGACATTCCGGGCGATCTGGCTCGCCGGGCTGATCTCGGGGATGGGATGGCTCATCCAGACCATCGCGATGAGCTGGCTGATGGCAACCATCACGCCGTCCAGCGTCATGGTTGCCTTGGTTCAGGCCGCGACGAACCTGCCCGCTTTCATTCTGTCGATTTTCGCCGGGGCCATCGTCKACAATTTCAATCGGCGCAAGGTGATGCTGGCGGCGCGGTCCTTGATGGCCGTGACCGCCGCTGCGCTGACGATCCTCGTCGCTTTTGGCATGATCAACCCCTGGATCATCCTGTTCTTCAGCTTCCTCGCGGGCTGCGGCATCGCCTTCAACGACCCGGCCTGGCAAGCGTCCGTGGGCGATATCGTCGATCGAAAGGATCTCGCAGCGGCCGTTACGCTGACCTCCGTCGGGTTCAACACGGTGCGCAGCGTGGGGCCGGCCCTCGGGGGCATCATTCTCGCGTCCTTCGGCCCCTTGACGGCGTTTTGCCTGTACACCCTTGGCCATCTCGCGCCGCTGATCGTGGTCTGGCGCTCCCGGTGGAAAGTCCCAACCTCGAGACTGCCACCCGAAGCGATGCTGACGGCGATCTCCGACGGCATTCGCTTCACGTCGCTGTCTTCGGAGATCAAGACGGCGCTCGCCCGCGGCTTTCTGTTCGGGCTCGCGGGCATCGCCATTCTCGCACTACTCCCGTTGGTGGTCCGTGATCAGCTCAAACAGGGAGCCGTCGCCTATGGCACCCTGATGGCCGGCTTCGGCGCAGGAGCGCTGCTGGCGGGCCTGACCTCGACAGCGCTCAGGCGAAAGCTGTCGGACGAACAGCTCCTGAAGCTGGCTTGCATCGCTTGCGCGACATGCACGATCAGTCTTTCGCTGACGAAAACCCCGGCTGTCGCGGCGGTTGCCCTCATGCTCGGCGGCGCCGGATGGGTCCTGGGCTGGTCGGGCCTGAGCATCAGCGTGCAATGGGCGAGCCCCCGTTGGGTCGTCGGCCGGACGATTTCGCTCTATTACGCGCTCACCTCACTCGGGCTCGCCGCCGGGAGCTGGCTTTGGGGGATGGTCACCGAGAGCTATTCCTTGAGTTTTGCCTTGCAGGCATCGAGCGCAGCCTCTCTTGGCGTCGCCGTTCTCGGGTTGCTCCTGCCCATCCATCAGCGCAAGGATTCTGATGTTTCGACGCACGAGACCTTCGAGGCGCCCGCCATCAACCTCGATCTGAAGCCGCGAAGCGGTCCGATTGCCGTCAGGATCGAGTATCGGATCGCCGCCGATCAGATTGAGAACTTTCTCGCCCTGATGCTGCAGCGCCGGCGCGCCCAAGGGCGCAACGGCGCCCGGAGATGGATTCTGACGCGCAATCTGCGCGATACCGCCGTCTGGACCGAGTCGTTCCACACGCCCACCTGGCACGATTATCTGCGTTTCAATTATCGCCAGACCGCAGCTGACAGAGCGCTGAATGCCAGCCTCGTTGATCTGCATATGGGGCATGAGGCGCCGGACGTGACCCTATCGATCGAACGGCCCACCGCCACGCCGCGCAAGGCTGATATCTTCCGGTCCGACACCCCCCACACCTGAACATCGCCCTTCCTTGCAACCCGCCGATCGCTCGGCCAGGCACCGGGATCGGGCTCCGGCCAGTCGCGAGGGCCACGTGGCCGCCTGCATAGAGGCGGCCAGACCTGGCGCAGGGCGGCTTCAGCTCACATCGAGCCGGGCCTCTGCATCTCGAACGGTCCCATCGGCCACCGGAAGCAGTCGCGCATGATTTCGTCGACCTGGTCTTCCGAGGCGACGCCTTCCTCGACCACGCGCCGCGCCTCGATGCGGACGGCGCGGTTGATCCGGTTGGCGACATAGCCCCAGCTATCGGGCTGGTCCTTGACGACGATCGGGTTCTTGCCGCAGCGGCGCGCCAGTGCGCTGACATAGTCGAGCGCATCCTGCGCCGTGCGGGGATGGGCGACGAGCTCCGCCAGCCGGATCACCGCCACCGGCTGGGCCCAGTGCCAGCCCAGCACGCGCTCGGGCCGGCCGGTCGCCCAGGCGAGCGCCGTGATCGGCAGTCCCGCCGCGTTMGAGGTCAGGATGGCGACGGGCGGCGCGGCCAGGTCGAGCCGGCGGAAGACCTCGCATTTCAAGGTCAGGTCTTCCGGCACGGCCTCGACGGCGAGGTCGATCCCGGCGCAGGCTTCCTCCAGCGACACCGTCGTGGTGATGCGCGCGAGCGCTTCGTCGGCCGCCTGGGCGGTCAGCTTGCCGCGCTCGACCCCGCGGCGCAGGCCGAAGCGACCGTGCTCGATCCTGTCGAGCGAGGCCTGCAGGCGCTGCTCTGCGATATCGTTCAGGCGCACGCGACAGCCGGCGAGCGCGAGCGACTGGGCGATGCCGGTGCCCATGATGCCGGCCCCGATCACGGCGACGAGAGGGGATTGTGAGGGTTCGTTCACAGCAATTGCTCCTTCAGGAAGATGTTGATGTCGCGCGGCGGCAGCATCCGTCCGCGCAGCGCCGCGTCGAGGGTCTCCGGCGACCAGCGGCGCGGCGCGCGCACGCGTTGCGCCACCGCCGCGATGTCCATCAGCAGGACCTCCCGCCCGATCAGGTGGAAGACCTGCGCGTTGGCCGGGCAGGCGGCTTCCGCCAGCCAGGCGATGAGGGGAGAGACATTGTCGGGCGCCATCACGTCGAAGCTGCCATCGGCGGGCGCATCCTCGATCGTGGCCTCGCTGATGCGCGTGCGCGCCGAAGGCGAGACGACGTTGGAGCGGACGCCGTAGCGGGCGCCCTCCAGCGCAATCGTGGAGGACAGGGCGACGACGGCAAGCTTGGCGCTGGCATAGTTCGCCTGCCCGACATTGCCGGCGAAGGCGGAGGCGGAGCTGGTATGGACGACGCTGGCGGAGACCGCTTCGCCGCGCTTATGGCGCTCGCGCCAATAGGCGAGGGCATGGCGCGCCGGCGCGGCGTGGCCCTTGAGATGAACGCGGATGACGGCGTCCCACTCGGCCTCCGACATGTTGGCGAGCGTGCGGTCGCGCAGGATGCCGGCATTGTTCACGAGCACGTCGAGGCGGCCGAAGCTMGTCACGGCGAAGGCGACCAGTGCCGCCGCCTCGTCCCAGTCGGCAACGTCATGTCCGCTGGCGACGGCCTGCCCGCCGAGCCCGCGGATGGTTGCGACGACATCCTCGGCCGGGCCGGCGTCACGGCCGGCGCCGTCGAGCGCAGCCCCACGATCATTGACGATCACCGCGGCGCCCTGCGCGGCCAGCGCCAGCGCATGCGCCCGCCCCAGTCCGCGCCCGGCCCCGGTGACGATGGCGACGCGGTCGCGCAGCCTCATGGGGCGACCCTCTCGAAGGCGGGGAAGGGCGGCGCGTCCTCGCGCTCGCGCCAGACCAGACTGACCCGGTCACCGATGCTGCAGTCGGGGCCATCGATGCCCGCGAGGAGGCGCGGCCCGGCATCGAGCGTCACCAGCGCGACCTGATAGGGCGGCGGCAGGAGATCGGAGACCGGGATCCGCACGGTGGTGATCGAATAGACTTCTCCCGCGCCAGCGACATCGACCCAGTCGAGCTCGCGGCCCTCGCAGGACAGGCAGAACGGCCGCGGGTAGAATTGATGCTGGCTGCAGCCGCGGCAGCGCTGGACCGAGAGGCGCCTCTCGCTGGCAGCATCCCAGAACGGCCAGAGAAAGGGGTCCTCGACCTTGAAGGCGTGATCAGTCATTGGCCAGAACCACCGTGCTCGCAGTTGACAGGAAGCCGCCGGTGCCGTGGGCCACGCCGATGCGCGCGCCGGGCACCTGGCGTTCGCCGGCCTCGCCTCGCAGCTGGCGGACCGCCTCGATCAGCAACATCAGGCCGAGCGCACCGGGATGATTGTAGGAGAGCCCGCCGCCCGAGGTCATCGAGGGCAGGGAGCCGCCGGGGCGCAATGCGCCCGATTGCGCGAAGGCGCCGCCTTCTCCGAGCTTGCAGAAGCCGAGGTCCTCGAGCGCGATCAGCACGCTGATCGTGAAGGAATCATAGGGCTGGAAGACGTCGACATCGACCGGCCGGATGCCGGCCATGGCGAAGGCCTCCGGCCCGCAGCGCCGCCCCGGCATGCCCTCCCGGTCGAGATCCGGCATCTGTGAGACCAGCCAGTGGTTCTGGCTCTGCGCTGCGCCGATGACCCGCACGGCCTTCTTGGCGGCGTCGCGGGCGCGCTCGGCGGTGGTGACCACGATCGCCCCGCCGCCATCCGTGACGAGGCAGCAGTCGAGACGGGTCAGCGGATCGCAGATCGGCGCCGAGGACAGAACCTGGTCGATGCTCAGCGGCTTGCGGCTCCAGGCCTTGGGGTTGCGCATCGCCCACATCCGGGAGGCGACGGCGACTTCCGCCATCTGCTCGCGCGTGGTGCCGAACAGGTGCATGTGCCTTGCCGCATAGAGGGCGTAGCGCCCGATCGGTGCCGGCAACCCGGTCGGAACCTCGAGCTGCTGCAGCATCGGCACGCCCATGCCGCCGGCAGGCGGCTCGCGATGGCGGGCGCGGCGACTGCGCTGGCGCGAGGCATAGGTGATCAGGGCCACCTCGCAGAACCCGGCATTGATGGCCGCGATCGCCTTGTGGACATGGGCTTCGAAGGCCGCGCCGCCGAAATCGGTGGAATCGGCGTAGCGCGGCTGGATGCCGAGATATTCCCCGACCTGGACCGAGCCTTCCTCGCCCATATAGTTGACGAAGAGGCCATCGACGTCGCGGATCGACATTCCGGCTTCCGCCAGGGCCTCAGCCGCGGCCAGCGCGATCATCGAGAGTTCGTTATGGTCGTGGACCTCGCCCAACGGCGTTTCCGCTGCGCCGGCGATGTAGACGGGACGCATCGTCACTGGCTCAATCCTTCGGGGGTACGGGCCGCGATCAGGGCACTGCGGCGGATCTTGCCGGACTGGTCGCGCGGCAAGGCGGAGGTGAACTCGATCGTCTTGGGGATCTTCGCAGCCGACAGGCGCTCGCGCATCCAGGCGTAGAGTTCGTCGAGCGCGATCGTGCCGGACGGGTCGACCGGTTCCACGATCGCGTGGACACGCCGACCCCAGTCCGCGTCGGGCAGGCCGACCACGGCGGCGTCGCCGACGGCGGCATGCTCGGTCAGCACGGCCTCGACCTCGGCGGGATAGACATTGACGCCGCCACTGATGATCAGGTCGGTGCGCCGGTCGGCGATGTAGAGGAAGCCCTCGGCATCGACATGGCCCATGTCGCCGACGCTGGTATAGCCGTTCGGCGTCGTCTTGGCCGGTGGCGAGCCGATATAGGCATAGGTCGGCCGGGGATAATGGGTCGGGCGAAAGAAGATCTCGCCGATCTCCCCGGTCGGGACCTCGTTGAATTCGGCGTCCAGGATCTTGAGGTCGCCATCGCCGGCCCGCCCGACGCTGCCGCGATGGCTCAGCCATTCCGGCCCGGAAATATGCGCGTAGCCGACGGCTTCGCTGCTGCCGTAGGATTCCTGCAGTTTCTCAGCGCCGATCAGGTCGACCCAGGCCTGCTTCAGCCAGACCGGGCAGATCGCCGCGGTGATGAAGATCGAGCCGATGCTGGAGAGATCGCGCGACTGGATCTCCGGCAGCCGGATGATGCGCTGCATCATCGTCGGCGCGAAGAACATGAAGCTGCAGCGATGGTGCTCGATCAGATCGACCACGCGCGCGGCATCGAAGCGCTCCATCAGGATCAGCCGATGGCCTTCGAACAGGCCGAAATGGGCCCAGGTGAAGGGTGCGTTGTGGTAGAGCGGGCCGCAGACCAACTGGATCTGCCCGGAGCGGAAGCCGATATGGCTGATATCGCCGATCTCGCCGGGCACGCGGACCCAAGGGTGGGGATAGACGATGATTTTTGGGCGGCCGGTCGAACCGCCCGAGGCGGTCGCCTTGCCGGGATGAGCGACCCGGTCCGGCACCGGCTCCGCGTCGCGGCTGTCGTCCAGGCTGACGGCGCGGATCTCGGTATGGCTCATGTCGGCTCCCGCGCGGTCGGCGATCACGAACCTTGCGTCGAGAAGCTTCAGCGTCTCGGCGAATTCGCGCTCGGGCGCACGGGCGCTCTGGGCCACCGTGCAGGCGCCGCAGCGCCAGGCGGCAATCGCGATGGCGATGTGCTCGATGCTGTTGGGGATGCCGGTCACGACCATGGTGTCCGGGCCGACCCCGCGCTGCGCCAGCACGCGGGCGAGGCGCGTGGCGCGCAGATGCAGGTCGCGCCGGGTCACGTCCGTCTCCTGCCCGTCACGATCGACGAAGGTGATCGCCACGATGTCCGGCGCCTCGGCTGCAAGCTCTGCGAGGCGGGCGGGAAAGCTGATTTCGGCAGACATGATMGGTATCCTCGGGAAGCCTGGAGACGCGGACGCGCAACGATTTTCAGCCCGGGCCGAAAGGGCCGGGGGCGGAGGCGGGGGGCTCGCGCATGTGTCGGAGACGCGGCACGGCCTCGAGGAGGCTGCGCGAATAGGGGTGCGAGGGCGCGGCGAAGAAGCTGTCGGCATGGCCCTGTTCGACGAGCTTGCCGCGATACATCACGGCGACCTCGTCGCTCATGGCCCTGACGGCCGCCATGTTGTGCGAGATGAACAGATAGGACAGGCGCAGTTCCGCCTGCAGATCGCGCAGCAGATTGAGCACGAGCGCCTGGACCGAGACGTCGAGCGCGGAGGTGACCTCGTCGAGCACGATGATCGATGGGCGCACCGCGAGCGCACGGGCGATCGCKACGCGCTGGCGCTGGCCGCCGGATAATTCATGCGGCAGGCGCGAGGCGACGGTGCGGGAGAGGCCAACCGTGTCGAGCAGGCGCCCCAGTGCATTCGGGTCGCGCTCGCCGMGCAGCCGCATGCCCTGTTCGACCGCGCGTGCGATGGTCATGCGCGGATCGAGCGAGGCGGACGGGTCCTGGAAGACGATCTGGACCTGACGGCGATAAGCCTTCAGGCGAGCCCCTGCCGCGCGCGTCACGTCTTCGCCGTCCAGCATGATCCGGCCCCCAGTGAGATCGTGGAGGCGCAGGAGCGCGCGCCCCAGCGTCGACTTGCCGGAGCCGGACTCGCCGACGAGCCCAAGCGTGCCGCCGGGCGGGATCGCGATGCTGACGCCGTCGAGCGCCAGCATCGCCCCGAAGCGCACGCGGATATCGGTCGCGGACAGGCCGGTCATGCTACAGCCTCTGACTTGGTATCGGACTTGGTCTCGGACTTGGCGTCGGGCTCGGCATCGGGCGCGGCATGCAGCCAGCAGGCGACGACGCGGCCTGATCCGATCTCCGTCTGGGGCGGTTCCGAGACGGCGCAGGCGCCGTGGCGGGCGGGGCAGCGCTCCTGGAAGGAGCAGCCGCGCGGGAAGGCGCCGATCACCGGCGGCTGGCCCGGGATTTCGACCAGGCGTTGTCCGCGCGGCGTGTCGAGGTCGGGAATCGCGCCAATCAGGGCCCGCGTATAGGGGTGGGCGGGATCGCCGATGACCTGCTCGACCGGGCCGCTCTCGACGATGCGGCCGCCATACATCACCAGCACGCGGTCGCAGACCTGCGAGATCACCGCCAGATCATGCGAGATCATCAGGATCGCGGTGCCGTCCCGGCCATTGGCCTCGCGCAGCAGTGCGAGGATCTGGGCCTGGACCGTGACGTCGAGCGCGGTCGTGGGTTCGTCCGCCACGATCAGGGACGGGCGCATCATCAGCCCCATGGCGATCATCGCCCGTTGCCGCATGCCGCCGGAGAATTCGTGCGGATACTGGTCGAGCCGCCGGCCGGGCTCGGTGATGCCGACGAGCGCGAGCTGTTCCAGCGCGAGCGCGCTGGCCTCCTCTTCAGACAGGCCGCGATGATGGCGCACGGCTTCCGTCATCTGCTCGCGAATGCGCAAAGCCGGATTCAGCGAGGTGCTCGGATCCTGGAAGACGACGGCGAGCCCGGTGCCGAGCAGACGCTCGCGCAGAGCCCCGCTCATCGCCGTCAGATCCTCGCCGGTGAAGAGCATCCGGTCGGAGGAGACCCGGGCCGGATAGCCGGTGAGCCCGGCCAGCGCCATGGCGGTCAGCGTCTTGCCGCTGCCGGATTCCCCGACGAGCCCGACAGTCTCGCCACGCCCGATGCTCAAGCCTACATTGCGAACCGCCGCGATCGTCTGGGAGCCCTCGGTCGGAAAGGCGACGCTCAGATTCTCGGCCAGCAGAACCGTATCCTCCCCGCCAGCGAGCCGCAGCGGTGCGATCGCGCCAGCCGCGCTGTCGATGCCGCTGCCGGACACCAGGGAGCGGCTGCGCATGGGCTGGATCCAAAGCGCGCTCGCCTCGCCGAGATAGCTGAAGATCAGGCCGGACAGGGCGATCGCCGCCGCCGGTCCGAGCGCGGCGGCAGGGTTGACGTAGATGGCTTCGGCGCCCTCGATCAGCATGCGGCCCCAGTCGAAGGCCGGCGGGTTGACGCCGAGGCCGAGGAAGCTCAGCGACGCGATCTCGACGATCGCCAGCCCAAGCGAGGTCGCGGTGCTGACGGCGAGTGTGTCGGCGATATTCGGCAGGACATGGCGGCAGAGGATCGCGATGCGGCCGAGGCCGAGTGCTTTTGCGGCGGCGACATAGTCCCGCCCGACGATGGCCGAGGACATGGTGTAGCCGAGCCGCGCATAGGTCGGCACGCCGGCGAGGCCGACGCCGAGCACGGCGCCCTCGATACTCGGGCCGACGATCGTGGTGATCACGATCGCAATCAGGATCGCGGGGAAGGACAGGGCGGTGTCGATGATCCGCGTGCCGATCGACCGGGCGAGGCTGCCCGATAGCGACAGCCACATGCCGATCGCGACGCCCAGCACGACGCGGATGGCCGTTGCCGCCAGCGCCAGGCCGAGCGAGAGCTGCGTTGCCGCCAGCGTGCGGGCGAAGACGTCGCGCCCGAGATCGTCGGTGCCGAACCAGTGTTCGGATGAGGGGCCCGTTCCGGCGGCCGCGACATCCATCCGGCTGACGACGTCGGCAAACAGCGCCGGGGCGACGAGCGCGGTCGCGAGCAGGAGGATGGCCCCGATACCGGCCAGCAGGGATGCGAGGTTGAGCCGTCCGGTCATGTGCGGACCGTGCTGCGCGGGTCGGCGATGGCGAGAAGCACGTCGACGATCATGTTGGTGACGAGGACGAGCAGGCCGAGCAGCACGACGATCGCCTGGACGACGGGGTAATCCGCGGTCACGACCGCCCGCACGATGGCGGTGCCCAGGCCCGGCCAGGCGAAGATGTTCTCGACGATCACGGCGCCGCCGATCAGGAAGGGAAAGACCAGTCCGGCAATGGTCAGCGCCGCCGTGACCACATTGGGCGCGAGATGGCGCAGATAGATGCGCCAGGCGGGCAGCCGCTTGCTGCGGGCGGTGCGGATGAAATCGGCCCGCAGTGTCCGCCGCGCCTCGACCCGCACGACGCGGGCGAGATTCAGCGCCGGCCGCAGGCCGATCGCGAGCGCGGGCAGGATGACCGAGCCGGGGCCGGCGGCGCCCGAGATCGGAAGCCAGCCGAGCGAGACGGCGAAGACATAGCCGAGGAAGATGCCGGCCAGCAGTTCCGGGATCGCGCCCAGCGTACCGGTCACGATCGTGAAGCCATGGTCGAGCCAGGGCAGGCGGTCGTCGCGCGTCGCGATGGCGACCGCCAGCCCGAAGCTGAAGCCGACCACCACGACGAAGGCGAGCGCGAGCCCGGCAAGCGCGGCGGTATAGGGCAGGCGATCGCGGATGAGCTCGATCACCGGCTGGCGGGTGGCGAGCGAGACGCCGAAATCCCCGCGCGCTACCCCCGCCACATAGTTCCAGAGCTGCACGGCGAAGGGCTGGTCCAGCCCGAGTTCGCTGCGCAGCTGGCTGAGATAGGCGGCGTCGGCGTCCGGCCCGGCGATGCGGCTGGCTGCATCGCCGGGGATCATCTTCACCATCAGGAAGGTCAGGAGCACGAGGGCAAAAAGGATCGCGGCGATCTGCGCGGCCTTCCCGAGCAGGAACCTGGAGAGCGGTCGGCCGCGCGTCATCATGCTGCGCTCACTTGCCGACGCGGATCGAGCGGATATCCATCACGAACGGTCCGCCGATGGTGAAGCGGACGCCCTTGCGCGAGAAGAAGGTGTTCACGCCGCCAAACAGCGGCAGGATGTTCATGTTCTCGAGCAGCGAGAGCTGTGCCTCGCTCCAGCGGGCGCAGCGTTCGGGGCTGTCGGGGGAGGAGGCGAGCGCCGCGGCCTGTGCCGCCGCGAAGCGGGCATTCTCGATCGTGCCGTGGTTCGAGCCCTTGCCGCTCACGAAGGGGACGACGGTATTGGCGCTCGGCATCGGCGGGCCGAAGGGGAAGACGCCGATTTCCCAATCGGGCCCGCTCATCACCGAGGCGGTCTCCTGAAGCGTGATGTTGCGGAGCTCGACCTCGACGCCGATCGCGCGCAGCGCTTCAAGGATGTATTCTGGGGCCGAGCCCTGAAGCCCGGGCTGGCCGATCAGGCGCAGCCTGAGCTTC
>NZ_JBFTLD010000132.1:0-17098 GCF_056396265.1 Allobosea sp. 05T422_2
GATTGATTTTCACTCCGGAATTGCGGGTTAATGGCGATTATCCGCAAAGGAAACGCAGCAGGCCGGAACATCGCACGGATTCTCTCACTTCGCGACTGTTATAGTCGCTCAAAGGACATCGTGCCCGGCTGAAACGAAGGTGGTTCAAGCGTCATGGCGATATCGAATGCCCAGCTGCCGGCAGCACGTCCTGCGCTCTCGCAGTGGTTCAAATCCGGCAATAGCATCACCCAGCAGTTCATGGCGATCGGCGGGCGGGCCGATATCATCAGCCTTGCCGGCGGACTGCCAGCGGCCGAGCTCTACCCCGTGGATGCGATCGCTGCCGCAAGCGAGCGGGCGCTGAAACGCTGGGGCGCCGTCGCGCTCGAATACGGCTCGGTCGAGGGGTTGCCGGCGTTGCGCCAGGCCATCGCCGAGCGCGTCACGGCCAGCACGGGAAGGCGGTTCGGACCGGAGAATGTGCTGCTGACGACAGGGGCGATGCAGGGGCTCGACCTGATCGGCAAGGCGCTGATCGATCCGGGCGACCTGATCGTCAATCAATTCCCGACCTATCTCGGCGCGCTCGATGCCTGGCGACCGCGCCACCCGCGCTATGAGGGGCTGGACTGGAGCCTGCAACGGCCCGGCTTCGACCTGGCACTGCGCCAGGCCAAGTTCGTCTATACCGTGCCGAACTATTCCAACCCGACTGGGGTGCTCGTCAGCCAGGCCGAGCGTGCGGCCTTGCTCGACAAGGTTCTCGAGGCCGGCACCTGGCTGGTCGAGGACGATCCCTATCTGCCGCTGCAGCTCGATGGCGAGGCCGGGCCCAGCATTCTCGCCGCCCATGCCGCGCGCTATCCGGATGGGGCCTATGATGGCCCGGTGATCTATCTGGGAACGCTGTCCAAAAGCCTCGTGCCCGGCCTGCGCGTCGGCTGGATCGTGGCCGAAGCCGGGATGATCGCGACATTGGCGCTCGCCAAGCAGTCGACCGACATCAGCAGCAGCATGTTCACCCAGGCGGTTGCGCTCGAACTGCTCGAAAGCGGCTTTGAGGCCACCCATATTCCGCGCATCGTCGCAGCCTATCGCGAGCGGCGCGATGCTCTTTGTGCCGCCGCTTCGCGCCATCTCGGCGAATGGTTCGAGTGGGATATCCCGCCCGGCGGCATGTTCGTTTGGATGCGGGCGAAGTCCAACGAGATCGACACCAACGAACTCTACAGTTGCGCGCTCGAGGAAAAGGTCGCCTTCGTGCCGAGCAGCGTGTTCGATCCCGATGGGGCGCTCAACAGCGCGATGCGTGTCAACTTCACGCGCTCCTCGCCAGAGGTTCTTGCCGAGGGCGTGCGCCGGCTGGAGCGGGCTGTTCAGCGCTATCTTGGCAGGCGTTCGGGACGGGCGGCCTGAGCTCGCGCTCATTGAATGCCCGCCCGGACGGAGCAAAGCGACGATCCGGGTTCTCTGCCTTCAACCCCTCCTGCCTGGTCCAGCACCAAACCTTCCTCCGGTCGCCCGGGAGGGCGGGGCGTGAACCGAGTTTCTGAACCGCTACCAAAAAAGGCCATCACCATGCCGACCCGCCTCGACAATCCGCGCAATTCCCGCCTTCCCGATGGCCTGATCGACGCCTGGCGCGCGGTCCCGAGCTCGGTCATTGCCGACCAGCTCGGCGGTGTCGGCCATGCCGATCCGCGCATCCGGCCGATCCGGCCTTTTGCGCCGGGCACGCGGCTGACTGGCTCGGCCGTGACGGCCTGGTGCGAACCCGCCGATTACGGGCCGGTGCATCATGCGATCGCGATGGCCGGCCCCGGCGATGTCGTCGTGGTCGCGGCAGGCGGGCGGCGTGATGCGGCGATGATCGGCGATCTGCTCGGGGGCGCCGCGCGCCTCAAGGGCATTGCCGGCGTCGTCGTCGACGGGGCGGTGCGGGATGTCGGGCCGGTCTCGCAATGGCCCGACCTCATCATGTTCTCGCGCTGGGTGATGCCACGCGGCCCCTCCTCGATGGAACGGGGCATCGTCAACGGCCCGATCGTGTTCGGCGGTGTCGCGGTGCAGCCGAACGATCTCGTCATCGGCGATGATGACGGGCTCGTTTTCGTGCCGCATGCGCTGGCCGAGGCGAAGCTGGAGCCCTGCCTTGCACGCGTCCGCGCCGAGGTGGAATGGGAGAGGGTCCTGGCGGGCGGCAAGTCGACGGTCGAGGTCTTCAAGGTCCCCGCGATCGAGCCACTCTGAAGCCTGCCCGAAATGTGGGCCGCGGTTTTCGGGAACGCCGAAGCGCGCACAGAAGCCGAGATCATCGGGCCGGATACGATATCCGATCCGATGATCTAAGCTCCACGCCGCGGTGCCAACCCGCGCCGGGCCGCAGCCGGCCTTTCCCAGCAGGCAATTGTGAGGATCGCACTGCTGCTGGCCCTGATCTCTCAGGCAGTAGCCCTGGCGCTCGCCAGCGGGGCATTGGTCCCGCGGAGCGTGATCGCAAAGGCAGCCGCGAACAGGCACAAGGCTCCGGCGATGAAGAAGGCCGGGAGATAGCTCTCGTAGACAGTCCGGCTGAAGCCGGCGCCATAGGCGGCGAAGGCTGCGCCGAGCTGGTGCCCGGCGAAGATCCAGCCGAAGACCAGGTTGGTCTTGTCGCCGAAACGGTCCGCCGCGATCTTCACGGTCGGCGGTACGGTCGCGACCCAATCCAGGCCGTAGAACACGGCAAACAGCGACAGGCCGTAGAACGAGAAGTCGCTGAAGGGGAGGTAGAGCAGCGAGAGGCCGCGCAGCCCGTAATACCAGAACAGCAGCCAGCGGCTGTCATAGCGATCCGAGAGCCAGCCTGAGCCCACCGTGCCGGCGAAATCGAAGATGCCGATCACTGCGAGCACGCCGGCCGCCGTGACCGCCGCCATGCCATAATCCCCGCAGAGCGCGATGAAATGGGTTTGCACCAGGCCGTTGGTGCTCGCGCCACAGATGAAGAAGGTTCCGAACAGCACCCAGAAGGTCTGGGTGCGCACCGCTTCGCGGAGCGCAACGAGCGGAGAGGCCAGCATGGTCAGCAGGCTGATCGGAGCCACAGGCGCTGGCTCGATCCTGGTCTCGCCATAGGGGGCGAGACCAACATCGGCGGGCCGGTCGCGCATCAACAGGAGCACGGCCACGGCCGCGATCACGATCATGGCCAGCACGAAGACCATGGCGGAGCGCCAGCCGACGCGCTCGGTCAGTTCCGCGAGCAAGGGCAGGAAGACGAGTTGCCCCGTAGCGGTGCTTGCCGTCAAAAGTCCGACCACCAGGCCGCGCCGTTGCGCAAACCAGCGCGTCGCGACGGTGGCGCCGAGCACCATCGCTGTCATGCCGGTGCCGAGACCGAGGACGATGCCCCAGAGCAGCATCAGGTGCCAAAGCTGCGTCATCACGAAGGAGCCGAGCACGCTGGCGGCGATGAAGGTCAGGGCGACGCCGACGACGGGCCGCAGGCCGAAGCGGTTCATGAACGCGGCGGCGAACGGGCCCATCAGGCCGAACAGGGCGAGGCGGATCGCCAGAGCGGAGGAAATCTCCGAGGTTGCCCAGCCGAATTCCTTCTGAAGAGGTCCGATCAGCACGCCCGGCGCGCCGACCGCGCCGGCCGTCACCAGCATGGTGAGGAAGGTCACGGCGGCAACGACCCAGCCATAATGCACGCCGCGCCGGGCGAAGAGCGCTGCAAGCCCGGTCGGGGCCGCGGGAGCGAGAGCGTCAGTGGGCATGCGAGTCTCCTAGTTGCGGGTATATGCCCGCATTTGTGCGAGAGATCAAAGTGAATCGAGTGCCGCGCGAAGGTTCCGCATGGCCTCGGCGCCGAGCCGGTCATCCAGCGCCTTCTGCGCTGCATGCCAGAGCGGAGCGCCGTCTTCGAGGACCTTTCGGCCCGCATCGGAGAGCGAGACCGTGGCCTCGCGCTKGTCCTTGCCGCGGCCGAGCGCCACGAGTTTCATTTTCTCGAGCACGCGGACATTGCGGCCGATCGTCGAGCGGTCGAGTTCGGTCAACCGCCCGAGTTCGGTCAAGGTGACGGGGGCGGAGCGCGCGATCGTCCGCATCAGGCTGAACTGCGCGATATTGACCCCGACCGGCGCCATGGCCTMGTCGTAGAAGGCAGCCATGCGGCGAGAGGCCGAACGCAAGGTCGTGCAGATGCAAGGGCTGGACATGGGTGCGGGTATATGCCCGTAATCATGAATTTGCAAKGGGTGCTGGAATGGGCACGCGCTGCGGTGCTTCCTTCAGGTGCCCTCCGGGATGCTMACATCACAGGGGGAGCATCCCGTCTTGGACTAATGGGCGACAAGCGCGTKGATAGCCTGGGCGTGCCGGGTGACTGGTAGGAAAAACTAGTTTCGACCGCCCGGCAGCCGCGGCAGCGGCATGAACTCGACGCCTTCCTCATGCAGCAGGCGGGCATCGTCTGGCGTCGCTTCGCCATAGATGGCGCGGTCATCGGCTTCGCCGTGATGGATCTTGAGAGCTTCCTCGGCAAAGCGGGGACCGACATGTTCGGCGGTCTCGGTGACGTGCTTATGCAGAGCCGTCAGCATTTCGCGGAAGGCGATTTCCTTCTCGCCCATCAGAGCGACGGGGGCTGGTGCAGGCGTTGCCGGGGCAGGGAGAGCCTCCGAACCAGGCGCCTCGGCGCGCGGTCCGCGATCTGTCCGCGTCACGCTCGGCGACATGATGGCGCGCTCGACCTTGCTGCTGTTGCAGACCGGGCAGGAGACGAGGCCGCGGCGCGACTGCTCCTCGAAGCTGGTGGAGCTCGCGAACCAGCTTTCGAACTCATGGGCGCTGTCGCAAAGAAGGGAATAGCGGATCATCGTTGACTCATGAGGCGGCTGGTCGCCGTGATACACCCGGACCGTCGCCGCGCCACCTGGCGCGGACGCCCGGCAATTCTGTCATTCCTCATGATGCGGCCTCATGCCGCGAGCAGCGTGTCGAGTTCGCCGCGGGCATCGAGCGCATGCAGGTCGTCGGAGCCGCCGACATGACGGTTGCCGATGAAGATCTGCGGGACGGAGCTGCGGCCGCCGGCCCTCTCGCTCATGGCGCGGCGCAGCTCCGGCTTGCCGTCGACATCGATCTCTTCAAAGGCCGCGCCCTTCTTCTTCAGGAGCGACTTGGCGGCGGTGCAATAGGGGCACCAGCTGGTGGTGTAGAGCGTGATCTGCGGCATGACGGTTCCGGCGATACTGTTCTGACACATCATGTAGTGTGCCATCAGGCATCCGTCACCACCCGCGCGAAGGTGAGGACATCGACATGGCTGGCGCCGGCACGCAGCAGGGCCCGTGCGGCCGCATTGACGGTCGAGCCGGTGGTGAGGACATCGTCGATAAGCAGGATGCGGCGGCCCGCGATCGTGGCTCTCATCGCCGGCAGGACCTTGAAGGCGCCCTGCAGGTTCTCGATACGTTGGGGACGCGTCAGGCCGATCTGCTGTTTCGTCCGCTTGACGCGCGTCAGCGCCTCTGGAGCGAGGGCGACGCCGCTCTGGCGCGCGACGACCCTTGCAAGTGCCGCAGCCTGGTTGAAGCGGCGGCGCCAGAGGCGTGTGCGATGCAGCGGCACTGGAACGACACAATCGGCCTCGACGAGGATTTCGCGGCCAGCCTGCGTCATCATCCGGCCGAGCGTGATCGCGAGCTCGAGGCGGTCGCCATATTGCAGGCGATGAACCAGCTCGCGCGCCGTCCCGTCGAAACGGCAGACGGCACGGGCGCGGGCAAAGGCCGGCGGCTCGGCGATCGCCGCAGGCGAGACGATGCCATCGCCGAGATCGATGGCGAAGGGCGTGCCGAGGCACTCGCAATACGGGCGCTCGATGAAGCCAATTCCGCTCCAGCATGCCGGGCAAAGGCCCTGAGCCTCGGCGGTCGCTCCCTTGCAGGCAACGCAGGACGGTGGATAGACGAGGCTTATCGCACTGCGCATCCCAAGCCGGGAGGCGGTCCCGACAACGTTCAGCCAGCGAGAGCCGGTGCCGGCCAGGGAGAAGGATTTTCTATCGTCGGTTCCCCGCGCGACCATACCTGTGTCGATCCCGGCCCGGAATGAGTGGCTGCATTGCTTTCATCCCATGCCAGCATTTGCGGCCCTGCCAATTCCGCATGCAAGTCTTATCTCCTCTTGCGTCCAACGCATGGCAAGGCGAGGTGACTTGTCTTGCCATGCGGTTTTCAAGCGCTTCATGGCAAGGGCCGCGAGCCAAGAGGAACCATCCAATGAGCCAGTCCGGTGATCACGCTGCCTCCCTGTTCACTCCGTTCAGTCTCGGCGAGATCGAACTCAGGAACCGCATCGTCATGGCGCCGCTGACGCGCAACCGCGCGACGCGGGGCAGCGATGCCCCGAATGCCTTGAATGTCGAGTACTACCGCCAGCGCGCCAGCGCCGGGCTTATCGTCACCGAAGGCACGCAGATCTCGCAGCAGGGCCAGGGCTATGTCTGGACGCCTGGCATCTATAACGACCAGCAGATCGCCGGCTGGAGGCAGGTGACCGACGCGGTCCATGCGGCCGGTGGCAAGATCATCACGCAGCTCTGGCATGTGGGGCGCGTCAGCCATGTCTCGCTGCAGCCCGGCCAGCAGGCGCCGGTCGCGCCCTCCGCCATCCCGGCCAATACCAAGACCTATATCGAAAGCGGCTTTACAGCGGTCTCCGAGCCGCGCGAGCTCGCTGCCGACGAAATCCCAGGCATCATCGCCGATTATGTTCGGGCGGCGGAGAACGCCAGGGCGGCCGGCTTCGACGGCATCGAGCTTCATGGTGCGCATGGCTATCTGCTCGACCAGTTCCTGCGCGACGGATCCAACAGGCGCAGCGACGCCTATGGTGGTTCGTTGGAAAATCGCGTGCGGCTCGTTCTCGAGGTGATCGAGGCCGTCGCAACGGTATTTCCGAGAGGCCGCATCGGCATCCGCATCTCGCCGGTGAGCCCGGCCAATGATGCGCGCGACAGCGATCCGCAGGCGCTGTTCGGCTATCTGGTCGAGCGGCTCAACGAAACCGGTATCGCCTTCATCCATGTCGTCGAAGGCGCGACGCGCGAGGCCCGCGACTATCTGCCGTTCGATTATCTGGCGCTGCGCAAGGCCTTCAAGGGCGCCTATATCGCCAATAACGGCTTCACCCGCGAACTTGCGATCGAGACGCTGGCCGAGGACCGGGCCGATCTCATCGCCTTTGGCCGGCTGTTCATCGCCAATCCCGATCTGGTCGAGCGGCTGCAGCAGGATGCACCGCTGAACGCGCCGGATGTCGCGACCTTCTATGGCGGCGATGCCACGGGCTATACGGACTACCCTTCACTGGCGGAAAAGGCCGCCTGATCGGCCGCCGCGACGCATGGAACCATGAGGGCGGGCGAGCGCACCGTCCGCCTTCATTCGATTTATCCCAAGGCTTATGCACGAAAACAGTTGCAGCGGCGCGGAAGCCCGACTAAACACCGCCCGTGCCGCGCTGCTCCCTTCGTCTAGCGGTCTAGGACGTCGCCCTCTCACGGCGAAAACAGGGGTTCGAGTCCCCTAGGGAGCGCCACTCTAATCGTCTGAAAGCGCTGAGCTTTCTCATTCGGTTAGGCGCGGAAGCCGAAATTTCCCACACTTTCTTCCCACACTGAGCGCATGCCGGGACGTATCCGGCCGCATCCCCGGCGCTTGCGCCAGCCCCCTGCCTACGGTCGATTGCCGGCTAGTGCGCGGGCGCAGGCGCCCGGACCAAACGCGCCATTTTGCCGATTTTTGGGCAAGGTGCGGTCGCGTCGCGCCGGGGCAGGGGCGCGGGGGTGCACCCCGTCCCCGCTGCGGTGTTATAAGGTCATATGTTCCGCCCATCGCACGGCCACGGCCTGCTCCGGGAAAGCCCGTTCGTGGACAGGCCCCCGGAACTGCGCTGCGTCGCGGTGGCGCGCGTGACGGGCCAGCGCTGCAAGGCCATCCGGGTGCGCGGCCATAGCTGCTGCCGCATGCATGGCGGAGGGGCTGCCGCCGTCAGGCGCTATCGCGAGGAACTGCATGCCATCTGCACGCATCGGCGCCGGGGCAAGGTCAGAGCCGGCCGGCTGGAATGGCTCGTGCAACGCTTGGCCAGGACGGATCGTAACCGGCCGAGAGCCTACAGCGCGGGCCACGAGCGTGCCTGTGTGGCAGAGGCTGAGCGGCTGATACGGGAGGTATCACAGAGGGGCGCAATGGCAATGGCCCGCGCAGTCCATGCGGCGGCCGTGGCGGTACGCCCCTATCGTCCGGTTGATTGTCTCATAGCGTCTGCGCGGCTGGCGCTGGCCTGGGGCGAGACGTGCCGCGACATCGAGCGCGTGATGCTGGTGCAGCAATTTATCGCTGCATTAGAGGTCKACCGGTCCGAGCGCCAACGCCTCAAAGAGCTGCTGGTGACAGTTCTCGGCTGGCATTCAGTCGAATTTCGAAATGAGGACACGAAGCTTGCGGCTCTCTGACCGGGTAACCCCCAATTCCTGCGCGGCGCCCGCAACCGAGTTTTTGTAGCAGATGGCTCCACGTTGGAATGTCCACGCGATCAGCAAGATGCCCTGCACCAAGGATAAGCCGCTTGCGGATCGATTGAACGTGCGGCGCTAGCAAGTTGAGGCGCCACCGGTTAAGTCTTTCCCGTTGGGGGAATTCGAAAATGTTGCCGTCAGATGCTAGGACAATGCTGCGGCATATTGGCCGGCTCGCGCTGTTCCAAAGGCCGCTGAGCAAACTGGCTAGTCGTGCGTTCGCTCTACAGGGGCTTGCCATGACGCGCACCGCGGCGGGTTCGCTCAACAGCGCCAGCGTTTACAATATCGATCGTCTGGCCTGATTTCGACATGATCGACTGGCGGCGCGGCGGATGGTCAGGAAGTGTGAACCGTTGGGTTCGGCGGGAGGTGCGCGAGCAGCTTCACGAAAACCCAGTCGCACGACGCGTGCGCTACAGCTTTGCTCACCGCACGTTTCGCCGCTTTTTTGGTGCCGGAACGTTCATTCGTTTCGCCGGTCTCTATGTCATTGTGAACGTCATATTTGTGTTGGCTGAAGCAATCAGCGCTTGGCTTGTGCCTCACTGGTTGCCGACTTGGACCGCCTCGGGTCCACCACCGGCGACCGACATTAAAGTGCTGATGTTGAATGTCTCCAGCTATCTCCTCGGCGCACAGATCGGATTGCTTGGTGTTGTTTCACTTTCTCTTGCTCTCGTGACATTGATAGCGCAGCGAGAAGGATCTGCAACTGACGTCCAAGTATACTATCACGAATCTTTTTCATTCGAACTTGTTGCGAGTTGCGTTTCCCTTGCCGCGGTTCTATGTGCACAGTTGCTTTGGCCAATGCAGTTCTTTCTGCATCGAATAGGATTTGGTACCGATCTTCAGTTTTTCAAACTAGTTCTGATCAGTTTGCACACAGCTTGGTTGCTCGTAAATCTTAGTGCGGTCGCATATTTCATTGCGACAACTTTCCGTTTTGTCCAACAATCGGAGCGCGAGGATATTCGCGAGCGCTATACTGCCAATATTATCTTACCACTCGATCTCACCCAGCGCCTGCGCGAGCAGATTTACGGGGTGGCATCAAAGGAGCTCTTAGGCAGGGCAGACGGAGAGGATGAGGATCACGATGATCCAAGCGTGACTTTCGGCTTCGATTACGGTCATCCGCGCAATATTGAGGTCGAGACAATTTTCAAGCGGCCGGCAGCACTATACGATGTCCGAATGACTTGGGTGCGCTGGGCGCTGGCGAGGTGGTCGGCACGTTGCATAGCCGCAGCCTCTACGCAGCCCAACTTGCGCTCGCGAGGAGCCGGCCATCGGGAGCCGCGGATTTGGTTCACACTCCAAATCGACCAGCCCATCACGGGCAGGGTCGGGTGGTGCCAACGGCGGGGGGGCGTGCCACTGACCGCCATCGAGAGATTTGTGTTGCGGCACGCCTTCCGCTTCAGGAGCAGCCGTGATGCGGAATAAGCTCCCGAGGCCGGACGAGATACTGGAAGAGCTTGGCGACAAGACTGCGGCGCAGATTGAGCGTCTCGCGCCAGTCGCGTTTGATAGCGCCTATCGCGAGATGACGAGCTATCACCGCTTCCTTCTTGGCCTCGGAGCTTCGYGAACACCCGACGGAGCCGCATTCAACTTCGGGGAAGTTGCCGGAAATGCTTGGCATGCCCCGCACAAGGAATGGATCAGGCAGTATCGACGTTTGTTCGAGCGTGCCGCTGATCGGCTCGTGGACGATGGCCATTTCATCCGCGCTTTGGCTTACGCACCCAGTCGCCTGCTTCCTCGGTCTGGCGATCCCGAACTATCGCCCAACGTCGTGCGCGCAATTCTAGACCTTGGCCCGCTACTCGTCGGAAGGCTCGAAGCTTGGGTCACGAAGCGTACGACGGTGGAAACCCGAGAGGGGCAAACCGCCGAGCCGCGGCTCGCACTCGCAGGCTCGGATGCCAAGTCCTACATCAATGTGCTACCCGAAATCGTCGGTGCCTGGGAAAGTCTTCTTCACTACCCCGCATCCATGTACGGATGGCGCGATGAAGGCGACCAAAGTGACGCGGAGCGCTGGGACGCCTTCAGGGCAAGCTGGCCGTTCCTTTGGCAGCATCTGACTAACACCGCGTATTGTCTCGCTACCGCTGTGTGGAACGAGGACGAGCCCGGAGCCACGCTGTTCCGTGAAGCGCTAGTTCGATGGCCGGATGGGATGGATCACCGCCTGAACATTCGGAGCGAGCTTCGGCATCGCCGACTGCTTTTTCCAGACATCCTTAGCCTCACTTGGGCAGAGGCCAGCGCAAAGGCTGCGCCGCTCGGACATGATTATTTACCAGCGTTGAGGCCAGATGAAATCTTTTCGAACGTCATTCATGGTGCACACAACGATACAGTCCTGTTGACGGCAGCTCTGTTGCTATTTTGGACAATTAAGCAGAAGCAGGCCTCAGAGATTGGCGGGCGAACTGCGCGGGCGCTGCTCCACCGAGAATTGATCGATGCTGAGCATCGGCCCAACGTTCGAGAGTGGGTCGGCTTCCGATCGCTATTCCTCGATTTTCTGCGTTTCGAGATGRCGGGTGAGCCACATCTCGATGGCTCCTACGCGAACGACCTCGACGGCCTCGTTGCAACGCTCGACAATATGACCGAAAGGCGCGTGGTCCCGGGACGGGTCTTCACGCCCTCTACACTGCACGGCCATGGCGATCTCACATTGGCCAAGCTTTCGATTTTGCTGGCGCATGTTCCGGACAACGGTGATGATGGACTGGTTGACCGGATTTCCGCGTTAGCACGCGAAGAAGAGGTGCTTCCAGGTCGCGACGGGGCGCTTCGAAACATTCAACACGAACTCGACCAGCTCCGTACGACATTGGAGCAACCGCTGCCCCAGCTCGCCCGAAGCGTTTCGCTGCTAACGCCAGACTGCAATGCAGAGCAGTCGAGATCGCGGCTTGGAAAGATCGTGGCCGAGGCCATTTCCGCCATTGAGTTAGAGCGCAAGCAGCGCTTAGCCGCCCGACCTGTCGACGCGTCAAAGCTCGAACAAATTCGTGCTGCAGTCGAGAGGGCGCTGCTGACCGCACAACCGGAGGCGCCGTTTTTTCGCGGCGTTGAAGTCGGCCCTGCCGACGTCGGCGAGGGCGCAGAGTGGCGTACAATGGCAATATCCGGGATCGGGAAAGCCCAGCTCACCGAGCCGCCGATGGAGCCCCCGGGCTCGGCATTTGTCGAAATGATTGTATCAAGCTGCCGTCAGATGGCCGGTAATTACGCTTGGAGGGCGTTTTGCCAACGACCTCGAACCCCGACTGCATTGGGCGTCAAAATCGACGAGCGGGCCTTCTGGCGCGAGATTGAACCGCTCGCTGCTGCAGTCGGCGCTGCCCCTGCTTTAGTCGTCTCCCGGAATGCCGAAGGACGGTTGTTAAGGCGCCTACTGTACAATCCGCGCATAGAGCGTCCCGAGCTATCCATTGAGCAGCGCGCGTCCGTTGGAGGGCACGGCTATATCGCTACGATCGAAGGGATAGACGTTTTTGTTGCTGATTTTACGCCGGGCGAAGCTTGGCTCTTCTCTGCCACCGCGCTTCGCGCTGTTCKGTATGCTCAAACCGGCGTGGCCAGCCGTCATGCCGAACTGACGTTTGACCTTGGCGAGGGAATGAAGGGCACTTTGAATGTGAAGGTTCGTCAATTACTTGAATGGGATGATAGTTCCATTTTTCAGCTGACGATATCTGACAGTATCGATGACGAAACTCAGCAACAATGATCGATCATCTCGATCTCGTGATGATTTAATTTAATTGCCTACTTTCAATTTTTGCTTTCCGCCTCGTTGACCGTTTGCGTGGGAGCATTTTTGCGCAGGCTCGAAACGCTCGGAGATGTGCGAAGACAACGTATGTAAGGGGTTGAAGCCTTCTAAAATTCGCGCGGTGGGGCCGTCTAGTGATTATGCGGCGCAGGGGCCTAAGCGCTGAGGAATGACACTTGGGTCGGCCAGCGGACCTAGCCTGCCTTGGCGATGGCAGGGCACGCATCTACCGCCGCGTTCCGCCCTTCGAAAGAAGAACTGCGTTCCGCCGGTCGCCGGAATAGGGAGCCGGCTGCTTGTCCATGCTTCTGAGACGGCTCTGCTAGGCGCGTGCGCGTGCGCGCGCATCGTGGTGATGGCGGTGAGGGTGGTGATGGGTCTCGCAACTCAGCTTCAGGATGGTGTCTTCGGTAAAGCGCCGCTGATCCTCTGACGAAGACAGGGTAAGCGCCGTGATGCAGCGGACGGCCCCGCGTAAGGCGCTGCTGCCGCGCGCATCGGTGCATCTCCGCTTCCTGCTCTGCCGCGGATGGTCGCGCGCGTGGGCTTTCCAAAACCTTCTGGGGATTTGGGGGAATGGCGTCGCGGGGCCTGCGCCATCGACCCAAAATCTATCCCCAAAAAATCCACCCCCCTATAGGGGGGTGTTTTTTCTGGGATTTGGGGCGGCATTAATTTGGAAATTTGCAGCATCCCCAAAAACATTCGTCAGCGGGAAAGTTTTTTGGAGATGGCCGGTTTTTGGGAGAGGAGGGGTGCACCAATACAGCTGCGCGCTGCGACCCGCCCTAGACCACATCCCCGACAGCCGCCGGCCGGGTCAGCTCATAGACCCCATGGCTGCGCATACCTTTATTCTGGCCGCGCTCGTTCAGTCGCGGCGCGCGCGCGACCACGAGCCTGACCCAATCGAGGTCCAGCAGCGTAGTGAACAGTGCCTCGGCCTGCTGCGGCTTCACCCCGAGATATTMGACGATGACGGTTTGCGGCCGTGCCCAGCCGTCGCGCTTCGCCTGCTTGGCCTCGCGCAGCTCAATACCTGCGACCTGCGCCGCTTCCAGCGCGGCATAGGCCGTATAGACATCATGGCGCGTCCCGAAGGCTGAAACCGGCGATGCGGGGAACAGGACCGCATATTCACGCTGCTTCGGCTTGCCGGGTTGGCGCGGGTCTTCCACATCCACGGATACCGACGAGCGCGCCAAAAAGACCGGGGCGGCTTGCCGGGCGTCGTTCTGCTTTTCGCAGCTCAGCCGCAGGATTGTGTCCTCCTTGAAGCGCCGCAGGTCCTCCGACGGAGCCGACGACAGCGCCGTGACGCAGCGGGCGGCTCCGAGCAACGCGTTACTGCCGCGTGCGTCCGATGCCGTGGCCTGCTTGCCTGCGGCCGCCTTGCGCGTGTGATGCACGATCTGCACGGCGCAATATCCGGCCTGCGCGATCTCGCTCAGCACGCGCGCCGCTGCTTGCATGTCGGACGCCGAATTCTCGTCCAGGCCGCTCATCGCAGACGCCAGCGTGTCGATGATGACGAGCGCTATCGGGTAATCGCCCCGCAACTCTGCCAGATCCGCCACGAATGCTGTTGCCGCGGGGGTAGGGGCCGGTGCGCCCCGGCCGTCCTTGGCCAGCAGTGTCAATGGCTCTGGCCACACGATGATGGGGTGCTTCCGGTCGGCATGCTTGAGCCCGAAATGTTTTTCCGCAGCCGTGAGCATCCCATGCGTTATGTTCCGGTTCGTCTCGTTCAGCACGAGCACGACCGCGCCAGACCAATCCATGATGGTCGAGCCGATCAGCTCCGGCCGCTCATGCGCGATCGCCAGCGCCGTCGAAATGGCGAGTGTGGTCTTGCCCCTGCCGGGGTCGGCCGACAGCATGCCCATCACCCCGCGCACATGCCAGTCTGTGATCGTCGGGGGCTCCTGCGGCAGCCTCATGGGGGCCGCCAGATCGATGATCCGACGCCGCTGTACCTTTGCGGGGGCCTGCCCCGCCTCGGTGCACGCTTCCCTCAGGGACTGCAAGGCCGCCTCGAACTGGACCAGCGCCGCCCGGCTTTCGCCGCGCTCGGCGTCAGCCAGCGCCATGTCCTCATCCGTGACGCCGAGCGCCCGCAGATGGCTGTAGTCTATTTCGGTCCTCGCCCAATTGAGGAATTCCGGCCAGCCCCCCGGCAGCCGGCCCCGCTCGGCCCATTTCTCATCGAACAGTTTTTTGTCCTTCTTCGGGTCGCCACCATACTTGTCGCACCAGCCGAGCGCGGCTTCGCGCACCTCGGCTTCCGGCCATTTGCGCATGGCGCCGATGAGCGTGCTCATGCAGCCAACCCACGGATCACGCATTTTCTCGTTCGGCAGTGCGGCCAGCACGGCGAGGAACACGGCCTCCCTGCCCTTCGGGATGGCGTGATGGTCGAAGTCTTCGGCCGGCAGCAACTTGAACCCGCTGCCAGAGGGGGAGGGTGCAGCCCCACTCCCGCCCTGGGCCTTGCCCTTGGCCGCGCCGCAGGCGGCGGCCACGGCTTCGAAGAGCTTGTAGAACTGGTCAAGGGTCAGCTCGGGTAGCTCATCGCATGCCGGCATCTCGGCAAGCGGGGTCTCGGTCGTCTGGTCGTAGCGTGTCCAGTAGCGCCACGCGCCGCAGGCATGCGGCCCTCCCGCGACGAACTGATGCCCGGCGCCGCCACGTTCAAGCGAGTATCCGCCTCGCTTCGTCGTCCACTTTGCGTAAGCTGGAACGCCGTCCGTGATCCGCACAGGCACAAGCCATGAATAGCTGCCCCGGCGGCGGACGAAGAACTGCATGCCAGGCGCCGCCATCCAGCTTTGCAGAGTGTGCAGCGCGTTGGAGCTGGCGCCGAATTCCGTGATGTCGCAATCGATCCATGCGACGGCCTTGCCGTCCGCAGGATCGTCCCGGCAGACGATGCCAAGGCCGTCGCCCTCGCGGTCGAAGCGGACGATGTCCTGTGCCGTCAGGCGGTATCGCCGCCAGCCGCCCGGCACTGCGTTGGGGTCGTTCGGATGGTTGGCCTTGTCGCTCAGGAACGCGCCCTTGCCGCTCTTAGGGTCGAAGGGCCACGTCTTGTCGTCGTCCGGGTCGTAGGCCGCCGGGTTGAAGCCGGGGTTGCGCTTKAGCCTCCCCACGGGTGTCAGGTCGTCGCCGTAGCCCTTGGCGTGGGCGTGCGCGAGCATGTTGGTGGTCTCCACCAGCGCGCGCTTGCCCCACGCGCGCGCCAGCTTCTGCTTGAAGGCGTCAGACATGGGCCGATGCCTCCGCTGCGGTGAAGGTGTATTCAGGCGATACTTGGCCGAGATGCACCCAGAACATCACCGCCCTGTCGTCGTCAGGGCGATACGCCTTCCAGTCGCGAAGCATCAGCTCCACTGCGATCAGGGTCATCAGGGTTGGCCCGAGCTGCCGGGGATCGGCCTGCACGAGCCCCCGCGCCGTCAGCGCGTGCAATTGCGCGGCGACATCCCACGGCGTGAATTCCACGATCACCAGGCGGGCTTGGAAATCCGGGGTAAGGATGTCGAATGGCGCCGGGCCGGGTGTTCCCGCGCGGCCCTCGCCCTCACGGGTCAGGACTGGCAGGACATGCCCTGCCGGGGGCGGATATCGCCGCCGGCAGGCGTCGGCGAGGGCTTCGTACCGTGGGTCAGGGATATGAGGCATGGGCTTTCACTCCGGGGTTGGAGGAAAGCCGCTGGCCTTCGGGCGAGTTTGGACAGAGGGCGACAGGCTGGGCTAATATGCTCGGCAGTTCAGATGCCTATGCCTATCGGCCGCTGGTCCCGTCCCGAGGGGCCGGCGGCTTCTCTTTTTAGGCCAGTTCGAGCGCAGCGCGTGCGCGGGCGCGGCCCAAGGGTCCGCGGGCGGAACCGGGCGTGTAGGGCTTCGCCCCGTCCAGCAGGGCGGCCAGCGTTGCCGTGGCCACAAGCGGGCGCTCGCCCACAACAACAGCAGTCAGCACCCCCTTGCGCAGCAGGTCATAGACGCTGGCGCGGGAGCGGCAGAGAATATCGGCGGTCGCTGCGATGGAAAGGAATTCGGTTTCGCGCCACGTTTCTGCGATCATGTCAGCACACGGCCCTTGATCGGGGGAGGGGATGCACCCCATCGCCCGCACTGTCCCGTCTCTTTGCTGACAGCGACTTGGCCCGCGCTGTTCGGTCCGGGCAGGTCCGACTACGGGGCCTGCTGCCTCTCTGCCTGAGAGGCCCCGGCGCTTCTGGGTAGGCGCCGGGTGGCGTGCATCGGACGCCACGCCATCAAGGTAGTTGGCAACGATCGTGTCAGTCAACAGCCCGCAAACGGGCCGCTGCCGGCGTGGTCAATGGAGTGATGGCATTGCGCAGCATGTCTTCCGCCGCATCCACGATGTAGGCGGAATAATGCTTTTCGATCATGGAAACGGATGTGTCGTGCGCCGCCGCCACAAGGCGCACGGGCAAGCCCTTCGTGAGCGCGCTCACAATGCTGCTATGGCGCAGGGCATAGGGCTCGACGTATTCGACGCCAGCCCGCGCCAGTGCCTTTTTCCAACCGCGCAGCATTTCGGCAGCGGCGCTCCAGGGTGCACGCCGGGGTCGTTKAAAAACCTGCCTTCGCGTGATTCTCTTGATCCTGATCGGGATTGGGGGCCGGCATGCTGGGTCGCAAGGAACGGGACCAACTGGAGCTGTTCATTTCGGGCACGCTCCGCCAGCTTATTCCTGACGAACATATTC
>NZ_JBFTLD010000133.1:0-17058 GCF_056396265.1 Allobosea sp. 05T422_2
TTGAAAGACATGACGCCGCCGAAGGTCGCCTAGGCACTGCTTCTGGTTGGCAACCATTCGCCCATGCAGAACGTTGCTTGCCATTTGCTGCGTTTGGTGGCGGAAAGGTCCGCGTTCGGGTCGGTACATCCCCGGCATGGGTGACTCAAGGGGCCCCGGTTGGGCCTCACACGCTCCGAGTTCGAATACCAAGTCTCATAATAACCAAAGCTGACATCCACTTCGCGAAGGCCCCGAAACTGATCAAATAGCCGAACCAGCCCTCAGATCTGTGACCCCGATGGACTGGGCATGGCATCGCCCTAGTAACACCCTCCCGAGGCTTGCGCCCCACAACGTGTACGGAAAACGCTCGCGTAGACAGACGGAAAGCTGCTCCCTTCGCCCTTTCCGGTCAATGCGTGTCATGCCGTTGGTCGCCAGTGACCACCCAGGCGCGGAGGGTGGCGGACGACCGGGCGCCTGCGGGCCTGCAACAACCGTCTCCTCGGCAGCACCGCACAGGGAGGCACGGACGTATTGGCCCTAGGGACAGGTTCTCGCTGCCATGAAGCTGCTATAACTCCAATCGTGCGATGAGCTGCACAGCGATTGATCCGGACCTGTTCGCACGAGTGATGACTTACTGGATTCGGCCGGTGGTCAACGAAATAACTCCATTGTATGACGACGATTTCTGACGACCTGCGTTAGGTATCGTGAATACTTTCGATAGCATTTCGTCGCTTGCTGTATTGTGGGGGTGAGAGCAGATGCCAACGCTCAACAAGACCGCGCACGAGCTACTGCAATCCAAGCGTTCGGAGGTCTCCGCCGTCATCAGCGTGGCACCGAACGACACAGTTCTCAGCGCCCTTACGCTGATGCGGGACAAGAATGTCGGGGCTGTCGTCGTACTCGACCGTGGTGAGCTCAAGGGCATCCTCACCGAGCGCGACTACGCTCGGGATGTCGAACTGGAGGGCAAAACAGCGGGCGCCTGCCTTGTCCACGAGATCATGACCGACCGTTCGATCGTTTTTGCGAGGCCTGGCGATTCCGTCGAGCGATGCCACGCCTTGTTGAAGACGCACCGCATTCGTCATCTGCTCGTCTGCGAGGAGCGCAAGGTCATCGGCGTCCTCTCGGTCCGCGACATTCTCGAGGAGATCATCGCGGAGGAAAAAAACGTCATTCGCGAGCTCGAGACGGACAGGCTCATGATGACGACGGATACCGGATCATACTGAGTTCGACGTTTCCGGCGTCCGGGTACTGCGCCGTGCAGGGGAAATAACAAGAGAAGTGCTGGAGTAAAGCGCATGGATTTCCTGATTACCCTTGCTGCTCTCGTCCTGCTGATGTTCGTCGCCTATCGTGGCTTCAGCGTTATCCTCTTCGCGCCGATCGCCGCGATGCTGGCCGTACTGGTGACGGATCCCGCGGCAGTGCCGCCCGTGTTCACCGGCATCTTCATGGAGAAGATGGTCGGCTTCGTGAAACTGTATTTCCCGGTCTTCCTGCTCGGCGCGGTCTTTGGCAAGCTCATCGAATTATCGGGTTTCTCCAAGTCGATCGTCTCGGCGGTCATCGGCGTCGTCGGGCGCGAGCGGGCGATGCTCTCGATCGTGCTGGTCGGCGCGGTTCTGACCTACGGCGGCGTTTCGCTCTTTGTGGTCGTCTTCGCGGTATATCCGTTCGCGGCCGAGATGTTCCGGCAAAGCGACATCCCCAAGCGCCTCATCCCCGGCACGATCGCCCTGGGTGCCTTCACCTTCACCATGGACGCGTTGCCCGGAACGCCGCAGATCCAGAACATCATCCCCACCACTTTCTTCAAGACGGATACGTGGGCCGCTCCAATTCTTGGAACGATAGGTGCGATCTTCATTCTCACGGTGGGCATGGCCTACCTGCAGTGGCGCCGGCGGGTGGCCGCGGCGGCTGGAGAGGGCTATGGCGAGGGCCATACGAACGAGCCCGAACCAATGGCTGAGGAGAAACTGGTCCACCCCGCCATCGCCCTGGCGCCGCTGGTTGTGGTCGGGGTGGCCAACAAGATCCTGACGGGCCTGATCGTCAAATACTACGGCGCCACTCACGAGGTGACGCTGGCGGGAATGGTGAAGCCTCTGATCACGCAGGTGTCGTCGGTCGCCGCGATCTGGGCCGTCCAGGGCGCGCTCCTGCTTGGCATCCTGACCGTGCTGGCCTTCGCCTTCCGAGCGGTCATGCAGCGCTTCGCCGACGGCACCAAGGCCGCGGTGGCGGGATCGCTGCTGGCCTCCATGAACACGGCGTCGGAGTACGGCTTCGGCGGCGTCATCGCAGCGTTGCCAGGGTTCGTCGTCATCGCCGACGCCCTCAAAGCGATCCCGAACCCGCTGGCCAACACGGCGATCAGCGTGTCGGTGCTCGCAGGTATCACCGGCTCGGCCTCCGGAGGCATGAGCATCGCGCTAGCGGCCATGTCGGACCAGTTTATTGCTGCCGCCAATGCCGCCAATATCCCGCTTGAAGTTCTGCATCGCGTTGCCGCGATGGCGAGCGGCGGCATGGACACGCTTCCACATAATGGTGCGGTTATCACCCTACTTTCCGTGACCGGCCTGACTCATCAGCAGTCTTACCGCGATATCTTCGCGATCACCTTAATCAAGACGCTCGCTGTGTTCGTCGTCATTGCCGTCTATTACACGACCGGACTGGTTTGATCGCTTCATCTCACAGATCCGTCGCGAGGTTCGTCGCGAACGGGCAGGGTTCCAGTACACAAACGGCGTTTAGGCGCCATCGGAGGCAAGATGTCACTTCAAGGAAAGGCGGCCGTCGTTACCGGATCCACGAGTGGAATCGGGCTTGCTCTGGCGCGCGCTTTCGCCAAGGAGGGCGCCGACATACTCATCAACGGCTTCGGAGACGCCGCCACCATCGAGAAGGAGCGCGCGGGCATCGAGACCGACTTCAAAGTGGTCTGCCGGTACTCGCCGGCGGACATGTCGAAGGGCGCGGAAGTGACCGGCATGGTGCGGATGGCCGAGCAGGAGTTCGGCCGGGTCGATATTCTTGTCAACAACGCCGGCATCCAACATGTGGCGCCGATCGAGGAGTTTCCCGACGACAAGTGGGAAGCGATCATCCGAATCAACCTACTCGCCGCTTTTTACGCGACCAAGGCGGTCGTTCCCGGCATGAAATCACGTGGTTGGGGACGTATTATCAACACAGCGTCCGCCCATGCGCTGGTCGCGTCACCCTTCAAATCCGCCTATGTCGCCGCGAAGCATGGCATTGCCGGCCTCACCAAGACAGTCGCTCTTGAGGTGGCGAAAGATCACGTCACGGTCAATGCGATCTGTCCCGGCTATGTCTGGACGCCGCTGGTCGAGAAGCAAATCCCGGACACGATGAAGGCTCGCGGTCTCACCAAGGAGCAAGTCATTGCGGATGTGCTGCTGGAGGCGCAGCCAACGAAGGAGTTCGTCACTGTGGAGCAAATTGCGGCGCTGGCGCTCTTTCTGAGTTCTGACGCCGCATCGTCGATCACTGGGACCATGTTGTCGATCGACGGCGGGTGGACCGCCCATTAGAGGCGCCCAAGAACGTCCGTGGTGATGAGGGGCAGGCTGACCCTTGAGCCTTTGTCATCGCAAACGAGCACGATACTGTGGCGCAGAACGATCGAAGTGTTCATTGTTGAATAGGGAAGAAACTCCATGAATGGCAAGACACCCTACGAAGTGCCGGCCCAAATGCGTGAACTCGCTGAACGTAACGTCGAGCAGGCTCGCAAGGCCTTCGACGGCTTCATCGGCGCTGCGCGGAAAGCGGTCGAGGCCGCCCCTGGTTCTGCCGGGTTTGCGCTTTTCGACATGCAGGATATCGGCCGCAAGGCCATCGCCTATGCAGACAACAATGTCTCTGCCGGGCTCGATCTGGCCCAGAAGCTGGTCAAGGCGAAAGACCTGGTGGAAGTCATGCAGCTCCAGTCCGATTTCCTCAAGTCTCAGATGGCCGCGTTTCAGACCCAACTCAAAGAATTGGGCGCGGCTGCGCAGGATGCGGCAGCGAAGGCTGCCGAGACGGCCAACACACTCACAAAGCCGAAGTGATCGCTTCTCATAGATCGTCGTCGTCTTCGATGCGAATGAGGAGTGCGCCCCTTGAGGCAGACAGTTTGAAGCGTGGCAATTGACCGGAGATCCGGGCTTTCGAAGGATGGAAGCCATGGCCCCGGCACCGCACCCACAGCACCTGATTTCAAGCACCATGTGGCGCAGGACTACCTGGCTAGCGAGACGCTCCATAGCCTCGCCCGCCGACACGACCTGTCGCGGAACCTGATCCGCAGCTGGGTTTAGAGCCTTGGGCTGGCGCCTTCGACGACGAGGCGTGGCTGACGATGCGATTGACGCTTATCGTCTCGCTGGCAAGCGACCTTGACCGGGGGTGGGCGCTCCGCGTGCTGGTGGGGCTCGTGCTGGCTATCCCGTGGGCTGTTGATCTTGGGGTGTCACTCACGCTTATCTCCGCAGTGGGCGGGCGACGGGGCGGCGAGCATTGCGTGGTCTCTAACTGCATAGGCCGCTTCAAAGGCGGCGCAATACTCGTCACGCAGGAGGCCCAACAGCCCCGTCACGGCCGCATCTCGCTCGGCGACCAACGCCGGGATGGCTGGCTCGGCGGCGAGGTAGGCGCGAATGGCGACTTCGGCCTGCCCTCGGTAGTGGTCGCGCACTGAGTGCCAATGCTCCTCGTAGCTCTCTGGTGAAGGCGCCTCGCAGGAAGAGTACACATTCTCACACATTGCCCGCGCGGCTATCTCCACCGCTCCGCTGTCGAGGTTCATTGCGGGGCTCCTTGATGCTGGGGGGCCGGCGCGAGACGCGTGCTTTCGGTGCGGCTTCGAGGTTGCTCGCAGTCAGCTTCTGAGCCTCCCCTGAGGGCGTGGGCGGAAAGCCAATGAGGAATGCCCAAATTAGCTCCTGCCCTATTCGAGTGTCTGGCACGGAGTCCGGCCATGCGCCTCGCTCTTCAGCGAGCGGCTTCTGAGCGCCGTTCAACTCAGCTCGCGCTTCGGCAGGCCGATTGTTCTCTGCGCCAACGATCAACGTCAATGTCTGCAACCATGACCGTGGCTATTTGCGCGGAGCTGGGCACTGGGCACCGCTTTATCCAGGCGCAGGCGGTCCCCTCAAAGCCCCGGGTCGGGTGCGGAGATCATGGCGCTCTGGACCTGCTCCGAGCCGATGGCGTGCCACCTTCACCATCGGGCTGGGCAGTCAGCGAATGGGTGGATACGGCCGCTTTTCCAGATCCCATTGACCCGTTGCGGTGGATATTGTGGACGACGGGGGTGGAGTTCCGGATGGGGCGAGCCCAAGCTGGTCGAGGCACGCTTGGGCGTAATCGGTGGTCCAGACGGGAGGCGGATTGCCCCAAAGGTCAATTGCCTTGCCGCGACGCCTCAATACAGGCTTGCAGCACGTCGGCACCAGCCTAAAGTGCTTGTTCCGCCGATATGAACGCATAAAACCGAAGAGGCGAGGGCGATGATGTCAAAGCCTGGCCAACCCGAGAAGCCTGCGACCACCGGGGCTTTTGGTCCGTTTGGCGCTGCGATGGAGTACATGGTCGACGCCGCGCAGCGCAGCCTCCTGTTCATGGATGTGATGCGCCAGAGCGGAAACCAGTATCGCGAGCATCTCGCCGAGACCGCTCCGCATGTGCTCGACTATGAGGCGGAGGTCGTTCTCGACGGCCGCAACCTCGATCATCCCGTCAATTACATTCTCGTGCGGATTATMCCGCCCGAGGGCGTTTCGGTCGATCCTATGCGCCGCCCCTTCGTGGTGGTCGATCCGCGGGCCGGGCACGGGCCGGGTATCGGCGGGTTCAAGGCCGACAGCGAGATCGGCGTCGCCTTCAAGGCCGGGCATCCCTGCTATTTCGTCGGATTCCTGCCCGAGCCCATGCCGGGCCAGACCATCGAGGACATCGCCCGCGCCGAGGGGATTTTCCTCGAGCGGGTCATCGCATTGCACCCGCAGGCCGACGGCAAGCCCTGCGTGATCGGCAACTGCCAGGCGGGCTGGGCGCTCATGATGCTTGCATCACTGCGGCCGGAGCTGTTCGGCCCCATCATCATCGCCGGTTCGCCGCTCTCCTATTGGGCGGGCGTGCGCGGACAGAACCCGATGCGCTACAGCGGCGGTCTGTTGGGCGGGAGCTGGCTGACCGCGCTCACCTCCGACCTTGGCGCCGGCAAGTTCGACGGCGCCTGGCTCGTTCAGAACTTCGAGAACCAGAACCCGGCCAATACGCTCTGGAGCAAGCGCTACAATCTCTATTCCAAGATCGACACGGAGGCGCCGCGCTATCTCGGCTTCGAGCGCTGGTGGGGCGGGCATGTCAATCTGAACGCCGCCGAAATCCAGGCGATCGTCGACGACCTTTTCGTCGRCAACAAGCTGGCGGCCGGCGAGATCCGGACCTCCGACGGAGTGGCAATCGATCTGCGCAATATCCGTTCGCCGATCGTGGTGTTCTGTTCCAAGGGCGACAACATCACGCCGCCGCAGCAGGCGCTCGGATGGATCCTGGATCTCTACGAGGACATCGACGAAATCCGCGCCTACGGCCAGACCATCGTCTACACGATCCATGAATCCGTCGGGCATCTCGGGATTTTTGTTTCCGCCGGCGTCGCCCGCAAGGAGCACGACGAGTTCTCCAGCAATATCGACATGATCGATGTGCTGCCGCCAGGGCTGTACGAGGCGGTGCTGGAAGCCAAGGAGGCGGACACGGTCAGCCCTGATCTCGTCGCGGGGCAGTGGGTGATGCGTTGTGAGGCGCGGACGCTCGACGACATTCGTGCGCTCGGCGGCAATGATGCGGAGGATGAGCGCCGCTTCGCCACTGCCGCACGAGTATCGGAGATCAACCTCGCCCTCTATCGCGCATTCGCGCAGCCGATGGTCCGCAGCATGACCTCGGCACCCGTCGCCGACGCCATGCGAAAGCTGCATCCTCTGCGGCTGCAATACGAACTCTTCTCCGATGCGAATCCTTTGATGGCGCCGGTCAAGGCTATGGCCGAACGGGCGAGCGAGGATCGGCGGCCGGTTGCCGCAGGCAATCCGTTTCTCGCGATGCAGCAAGCGGTGTCCGAGCAGATCGTCGCAGGCCTCGACGCCTGGCGGGAAACGACTGAATCTTGGAGCGAGCGCATATTCCTGTCGGTCTACGGCTCACCCGCCTTGCAGGCCGCCGTGGGCATCGATCCGACCGATGCGCGACCTCTGCGGAAGGCGCAATCAAGCCCGCTCCATCGCGAACTCCTGCAGTCCCGCATCGCCGAACTGAAATCGCGCATCCCCAGAGGCGGCTTGCGCGAGTGCCTGGTCCGCGGCCTGCTCCATGTCGGTATGGCGCGCGGCCGTGCCGACGAACGCGGCCTTGCGGCCATTCGCGGCCTGCGGGCCGAAGTCGAGGATGACAAGCCGAAACCGAGCCTGGCCGAGTTCAAGGCGCTCGTGCGCGAGCAATACTACATGCTGCTGATCGACGAGGAGGCGACGCTCAGCGCCATTCCCGATCTGCTGCCGCCCGATCACGAAGCGCGCCAGAAGGCGCTTGCGGCACTCCGGCGCGTGTTGAGCGCGGCTGGCGACATGACAGGCGAGGCAGCGCAGAGGCTCGAGCGTATCGTCGGGCTGTTCGGCGGCGGAACCGCTGGAAAGGCCGATCCTGGCAATGGAGTCCTGAGGTTCGCGAAACCTAAGACCTGAGAAGGGCACTCGATGATACCTGTCGTCAAAGCAAAGCTGCTCGAGGGCAAGAAGGGACTGATCATTGGCATCGCCAATGATCAGTCGATCGCCTGGGGTTGTGCCAGGGCGTTTCGTGCGCTGGGAGCGGAACTCGCCGTCACCTATCTCAACGAAAAGGCCAAGAAATTTGTCGAGCCGCTGGCACAAGAGATCGAAGCCCCGATCGTGATGCCGCTCGACGCGCGCACGCCGGGCGAGATGGAAGCCGTGTTCGAGCGCATCGCCAAGGATTGGGGCGAACTCGATTTCGTCGTCCATTCCATCGCGTTTGCTCCCAAGGAGGCGCTGCATGGCCGCGTGGTGGATGTCGGGCGCGAGGGCTTTCTCGCCACCATGGACATTTCCTGCTGGTCCTTTCTTCAAATGGCCCATCTGGCMGAGCCCCTGATGAAGAAGGGCGGCACGCTCTTCACGATGACCTTCTACGGCAGCCAGATGGTCGTCGAGAATTACAACATCATGGGGGTGGCCAAGGCAGCRCTGGAAAGCGCGGTGCGCTATGTCGCCGCCGAACTGGGTCCCAAAGGCATTCGCGTGCATGCCATTTCGCCGGGCCCCCTGGCGACGCGCGCTGCCTCGGGCATCCCGGAATTCGACGCACTGCTCGAGAAGGCCAGGACCAAAGCCCCGGCCCGTAACCTCGTCAGCATCGACGACGTTGGCATGGCCACCGCCTTCCTGGCGCATGATGCAGCGCGCCTCATCACCGGACAGACGCTCTATATCGACGGCGGTTACCACATTATCGATTAGGTCAAGGGGTTGGTAAAAGCAAAAAAGACTCAAGAAAGACAATGTTACTGACGTTTTTTGATTTCAAGAACGTTTATCAAGAACGATTTACAATTTGAGCTTGAAATTGAATGTGTTAGTTTCATCGAAATCGGAACATTCGACAATGAAAACTGTCTCATGCGCGGATGCGGTCAATTTGATCCCGGATGGCGCAACCCTCATGATCGGCGGATTCATGGGCGTCGGGACGCCCGAGCGCCTGATCGACGAGCTGGTGCGCCAGGGTAAGCGAAATCTCATCGTGATCGCCAACGACAACGCGGTTCCCGGACGGGGGATCGGCAAGCTCGTCGACGCCGGCCTCGTCAGCCGCACCATCGCCAGCCATATCGGCCTCAATCCGGAGACGCAGCGGCAGATGATTGCGGGTACTATGGCGGTCGATCTCGTGCCGCAGGGCACGCTCATCGAGCGCATCCGCGCCGGCGGCAGCGGGCTCGGTGGCGTACTCACTCCGACAGGCGTCGGGACCCTCGTCGAGGAAGGCAAGCAGCGGATCGACCTCAACGGCAAGAGCTACCTCGTCGAGACTGCCCTCCGGGCGGATTTCGCGCTCATCAATGCCTTTCTCGCCGACTATCTCGGCAATCTTTCCTACGCGCTCACGGCGCGAAACTTCAATCCGGTGATGGCGATGGCAGCCGATACCACCATCGTCACGGCCGAGAATATCGTGCCGGTAGGATTGATATCGCCCGACCACGTCGTGACGCCCGCGCCGCTGGTCGACTATCTCGTCACCAACGCCTGACGGATCAGGACGATGGATGCACAATCGATCATCGCCAAGCGCATCGCAGGCGAGTTGCGAGCAGGGATGCTGGTCAATCTCGGCATTGGCATCCCCACCATGGTGGCGAACTTCGTGCCGACGGGCATCACGGTGTTCTTTCAGTCGGAGAATGGCCTGATCGGAACCGGCCCGATCCCCGAGGAGGGGATGGCGCATCCCACGCTGACGGATGCCGGCGGACGCCCGGTGACCGCATTGCCTGGCGCCAGTACGTTCGACAGCGCGATGTCATTCGCCTTCATTCGCGGCGGCCATGTCGACATGACGGTGCTCGGTGCGCTGCAGGTCGATGCGCATGGCTTGCTGGCGAATTGGATGATCCCCGGCAAAATGGTGCCGGGGATGGGTGGTGCGATGGACCTCGTCACCGGTGCAAAGCGCGTGATCGTGGCGATGCAGCATACCGCCAAGGGCAAGCCCAAGATCGTCAACCGATGCACGCTGCCCCTGACCTCGGTGAGGCCGGTGGACCTTGTCGTCAGTGAAATGGCAGTCATCGGATTTCCCGACGGACAGGCGACCCTGCTTGAACTCGGCCCTGGCGTGTCGGTGGAGCAAGTCATTGCGGCGACCGAGGCGAAGCTCGCCATTCCGGACAATGTCGAGGAGATGCGGCTGTAGCCGTGCCGACGGCAGGCGGTAGAACAGCGAGAGGGGGGAGGTGCAGCGTATCCTTGGGATGCAGGCTCCTTATGCGGCCTGCTTCGCGATGTCCATTGCGCATCGAGTTGACACCAGAACAACACGGGGGATCTGCGGCATGTCACAGGCGAGCTTGGCTAAGTCGGATGCAGCATCCAGCGGTCCAAACCAAAAGGACGGGTTGCTGGTTCGGATCGCGATCTCGTTCACGACCTGGGCGGAGCGCTGGTTCCCCGATGCCTTCGTTTTTGTAGCGATCGCGGTTGTGATTGTCTCTCTGGCGGCGATGCTGAATGGTGCCTCGCCGCTTGCCGTCAGCCGGGCTTTTGGCGACGGATTTTGGAGCCTGATCACATTCACGATGCAGATGGCATTCGTCGCCATCGGCGGTTATGTCGTCGCGGTCTCCGCTCCGGCTCAACGGCTCATCCGCCGCCTCGCGGCCATACCCAGTTCCGGCTCGGGCGCCGTCGGTGTTGTCGCGGCGGTAAGCATGCTTGCATCGCTACTCAACTGGGGCCTGAGCCTGATCTTCGGCGGCCTTCTCGTGCGCGCACTCGCGGAACGCCGCGAGCTGAAAATGGATTATCGCGCCGCTGCTGCGGCGGCCTATCTCGGTCTGGGTGCAACCTGGGCAATGGGCCTTTCCTCGTCAGCAGCGCAACTTCAGGCCAATGCGGGAAGTCTGCCCAAATCCCTGTTGCCGATAACGGGCGTGATCCCGTTCTCCGAAACCATCTTCCTGTGGCAGTCGKTGGTCGTCTCTGTCGTCCTGCTGTCGGTCTCGGTGGTGATCGCCGTTTGGTCGGCCCCCGGGCCAGACAAAGCCGTCACGGCGGAAGCGATGAACATCAATGTCGAACGGGACGTCACGGACGACCTGCCGCCACCACGGCAGCCGGGAGAATGGCTGGAACATTCGCCATTGCTGACGATCCTGATCGTTCTGCTGGCGGCTGGCTGGCTGGCTCATGAATTCGCGACCAAAGACACGATGATCGCGATTTCGAGCCTCAATACCTATAATTTCCTCTTCATCATGCTCGGCATGCTGCTGCATTGGCGGCCGAAGCGCTTCCTCAATGCGGTCGTCAAATCCGTGCCGGCGACGTCTGGGGTACTCATCCAGTTTCCGTTCTACGGCTCGATTGCAGCGATCCTCACGATGGCGAAGAACGATGCCGGGCTGACCGTTTCCGACCAGATCGCCCATGCCTTTGTCGCCATGTCGACCCAGCACCTCTATCCACTGGTGATCGGTGTCTATTCCGCGGTGCTTGGCTTTTTCATCCCGTCCGGTGGCGGCAAGTGGCTGCTCGAAGCCCCCTATGTCATGCAGGCCGCCAACGACCTCAAGGTGCATCTGGGCTGGGCGGTCCAAGTCTACAACGCCGCGGAGGCGCTGCCGAACCTTATCAATCCCTTCTGGATGCTGCCCTTGCTCGGCGTACTCGGCCTCAAGGCGCGCGACATTGTCGGCTTCACATTCCTGCAGTTGCTCGTCCATCTGCCGCTGGTGCTGTTCTTGCTCTGGGCCCTAGCCTACACCCTAGAATATCACCCGCCGGTGATCCCATGAGAAGGGAAGCCCCCCAGCCGGAGCCTCAAATAGCCGCTGGGCAAATCGGCGTTTGCTTGATTCACTTGATCACGCAATTACGATCTGGATTTTTGCGCCGCTTCGCCTGGCCGACGACGGAATTCGTGCTTGCATAACCCAGAAAGCCCCGTCGGCGGCTCCGCCTCCGATCGACGGTTAAATAACCGTTCGGATCGTAGGCCTTCGGCGTGGGCCGCCTTGCGGCTTCGACGCGGGCCGCGCATGAGACGCCATTCACCGTTGAACCACTCGCTGACTGTGCTCCTTTGGGAGACTAGGGAGGGTTTCATGCTTCGCTACGCCGTCGCTGTCGCGTCGATCTCACTCACCAGTTGCCAGGCCGTGAGCACCGCTCCTCCCAGGATGCAGCGCGTCGATGGCCGGGCAATCATTGGAAATGCGACGCTGGAGGCGCTGGTGAACAAGGATGCAGCCGCCTGCATTCGTAAAGCCAACAAGGCGCCCCTGCCGGCCAACACGATACGGGCCAATGGTGCGGTGGGGGGCGACGCAGCCGACCAGATTACCGCCCGCCGGAGCGAGGCCGTTAAGTCGATCTATCTCGGCTGCATGGCCGAGCGCGGCTACGTCACTCCGCCGGCCTAGTGGGCGCAGGCCATCTGGCACGCACGGGATGATGCATGGCCAGACGAAGTCGGAGCAGACCACGGTCTACATGCATCGCTGATCCGCGATCCAATGGCCATCAATCGATCGCCCTGATGATCCGCTTCGCTGCCGCTGGCGCCGGCCACACTCTGCCGCTTGGTGGATATTGCCGCAGTACACGGCGTGAACCGAGCGATGATGGTTCGTGGATTTGAGGCGGGGGACAGATACGGCGGCACGATTGCCTGTCGGTGCGCGGCGTAGCAACGTTGTACGCTGCGCCTTCACTGCCATCCGAAAGCCCAAGGATGTCCCTCGACCGATCATCGCCGGATCGCCGCGCCCTTACCCGGCCTTTCGAGCCGTGATGGCCACGTGAAGATGAAAATCTCGCTTCAACGCGGCGATTTTCCTCTTTTCGTCGATGCCCGAAAGGAACTGATCCGCTTCGGCAAGATCGATCCGGACCAGCTCGAATTTCCGTCCAGCGAGTCTCGCGTCGACTGAAATCCGGACGGCCTAGTCGGTGTCATCGCCATAGATACGAATGTAGCGCCCATCGACCTCGACGCCGACAAAGGGCTCGTCAAAGGCGAGKCACAGGCGCTGGGCAAGAGCGACGATCGCGTCGCCGCTATCTGTCCGGATCCTGCCGATAAGCATCGATCTGCGCCGGTGCTCATGAATGCCTTCGGCTGTCTGCACAGTGGCAGACGGGAACGTTCGGGCGATCATTTCACAGAGCAGGTCGATGTCTGCTTCTCCCAGGGTGCGGCACTTGGTGTTCGGCACATAGACGAGGTACACAGCCTGGCCGATGGCAGCCTCGAGCTCGTTCCTTGCTGACGCACCATCATCCAGATCGCCGAGCCCTTCGGCTCTGATTGTCTGCTCCACTGCTTTTGCGGTGTCGTCGAAGATGCGTTCGATCTCAGCGTTCGAACCGCGTCCGGCATCCACGAGATTGCGGCAGGCGTTCAGGTATCCAAGCCTGCGATCGTTCGACCAGCCGGCCGGCGGCGAGACGGCGATGGCGCGCAGGTTCGAGATGATGTCCGCGAACTTGACCAGCCTTGCCTCGCGCGATTTCTTGCCAATGCCTTCGAGCCGAGCGCGGCGCCGCTCCGACTTGGGCAAGGTCATGTCATCGGAATTCTCTTGGACGATATGTGCGGCACGGTCCCCGAACGCTGCAGCCAACTCGTCATGGCCAGTCTGGGTGTCCTCCAGCACATCATGGAGCACCGCCGCGATAAGAACGTCCATATCGCTGCTTTCGACCGACGCGACGAGATCGACCACTTCGATCAGGTGGTTGATATAGGGCTCCTGGCTCGCCCCCTTGCGACGATGGTTCCGATGGGCCTCGGCGGCAAAGGCCAGTGCTTTCGTCAGCCGCCGCACCTCACGCGCCTCGCGGAGATAGAGCTTTACCGATGGCGTGGAGATTAGGTCGCGCATGGCAAACTGCGGCCCCCACCTGGTGAAAAAAACGGAACTGCCGTGAGAGGCTCGCAGCGCCTCTTCACTATCAACCCGAACTCATGTCCTCAAGCATCGCCCCGCAACATCTGGCCCGGCAGGAAAAGGGGCGCGAATGTCGGCGCTCTTTCCCGGAAGGATTCGGATCACCACATTGGCGCGCGGAAATCCGGCTATTGGAGGCGGTAATTTCACGAACGGTCGTCGTCCTGACGAAGGGCTAGTGCTCGCACGCGGACCGGTGCGCTCAGCCCAGTGGCTTCGGGGCGGCCGGAATTGAGCCAGGATGCAGGACCGAGATGAGTAACTCATTCGCTCCGGACCATATGATCTGCATGCCGAGGGTGAAGAGGATGAATGCGGTTAAACGTACGGCAATGTCGGTTCCACCTGGACCGAGAAACCTTTGCATTCGATGCGCGTATGAGAAGCAGATTCCTATTGCGAAGGCGATCACCGCGACAGCGGCAAGACTGGCAAATATGAACAACAGCTCGTCGGCCGGTCGCTGAGCGCCCCGCGAGAGGCCGAGACTGATCATCACCGCGATCGTGCCCGGGCCAGTGGTGAGGGGCAGCGTCAACGGATAGAACGCMAGGCTGAGCGGATCTCCTAGATGCGCAGAGTTGGGTGTGGCCTCGATTTCCGTGCGGCTTCCTTTGTTGAGAAGCTTCCAACCGGATACCGCGACGATGAAACCGCCCGCAACGCGCAAGACCGGTATGGATATACCATAAAACTGCAGGATTAAGGCTCCAAGCAGAAAGGAACCCACTAGGACGAGCAGGGAGTTGAATGCGACCCGCCGCGCCAGTGCGCGCCGAACGTTGGGTGTCAGTCCACTCGTAAGCCCGATAAAGACAAGCGCCGTCCCCGGAGGATTCACCACAGGGAAGATCGCGGCAAGCACTAGCAGAAAGGAGTTGATGAATGTCTGCATAGGCGCGCCTCTACCGGAATTCCTATTTATGACAATACTGCCACACTCAGACTGGTCCTGTTCCAGCCTGCTGGATCCCGCTGCTGGTCGGGGTCGGCATCTCGTTTTGCGCCGCTGCGCGTTGCTTTCGGCTGCTTCGCCTCCAGGCGGCAAAGCTCGGATGCGCCACTCCCGGGCGCCCAGCAGGTCGCGTAYGGTGCGTCCCGATCCGGGTTCGATTCTCGAGGCGATAAGCGCTCAATCCGCAAGTCGTCCAGCGCCATTCTTCCCATATGTCCTGGCGGTCTCGTGTGCGCCGACGCCCCACCAATTCGGCAGGTACTTTGCCACCTATCGCGGCGTCCGGATGGTGCGATAAGAAGGGACCCTTCGACAGCACGTCTTTTGCCGCACTGGGCATTTTGAAACTCGTCCCTGGTTGAGCGAGGTCGAAGCTCAAATCAATTTCGATTTGACCCAGCCACCGCAGGCAGCACGGCGCTACCAGCGCCAGCGACTCCTAACGCGACATGATGCCGATGAGGATTGGCCCCCAGGCCGTGAGCAGGATGTTCCCGATGGCATAGGGTACCGTGTAGCCCAGCGCCGGAATGCTGCTCTGGGCCTCGTCCTGGATGGCCCGGAGGGCGGCTGTGATGGTGCCAGCCCCGGCGCAGGCACCAAGCACGATCAGCGGATCCATCTTCAGGACGTAACGCCCGAACAGAATGCCGACGACATGCGGCAGCAGCGCGGAGACGAGGCCGACCAAGATCAGGCTGATGCCGGTCGCCTTCAGGCCCGAGACGAAGCTCGGTCCGGCGCCGAGCCCGACGATGCCGATGAACATGCAAAGCCCGACCGTATCGAAGATCCAGATCGCCGGCTCGGGAATGCGGCCGTAGAAGGGGTAGACGGAGCGGAGCCAGCCGAAGACGAGCCCCATGAAGAGGGCGCCGCCGCTCGCGGTCAGGGTCAGCGGCACCCCCCAGACGACCAGAGTCAGCAAACCGAACAATCCGCCCAGAAAGATCCCGAAGCCGACGAAGACCATGTCGGTTGCGGAGGTGCGGCGGTCGGGGTAGCCGAGCTCGGTCGCGGCCCGCTCGACTTCCGGCAGCGGCCCGACCAGCGACATGACGTCGCCACGATTGACGCGTGTCGTCGGCTCGATCGGCATCTCGATGCCTGAGCGTGTCAGCTTGGATAGGAAGACCCCCCGCGCGAACTCCGCTTCGGCCAGTTCCCCCAGCGATTTCTCGTCGATGCTGCGGGACGTCACGATGACGTTGAGCGCCTCGAGCGGAATGTCGAGCAGCTCGGGATCGCTCACTTCAGGTCCGATGAGGTCGCCGCGGGCGGCGTGAACTTCGTGTCTTGCCATGATGGCAATGATGTCGCCCGCCTGGATCCTGCGATCCGAAGCGTGGCCGAACAGCACCACCCCGCTGCGAACGCGCAGGATGAAGGCACGGGTCTCCTTGATGAGGGCTTCGATCTCGGTGATCGTCTTGTTGGTCAGAACCGGGTTTTCGACGCGATAGGCGCGAACGTCGAACAGGCGGGCGGCCGAGGTGACGCCTTCGGCATCGCTGCCCGGTCCGGCCTTGTCGGCGCGCTGTGCCGCGATCTCGCGAAGGTTGATGCCCATGAGCTTGGGACCGACCTTCGGCAGGAACCAGACCAGGGCCGCCGTCCCGACGAGATAGGTGACGGCGTAGGCGACAGGGATGTTGTTGATGAGCGCCGTCCGCTCGGCCTGCGGTAGGTCGAGACGCTGGATCGCTTCGCCCGCTGTTCCGATGACGGTCGATTCCGAAAACGCCCCGGCGAGAAGTCCGGCCGCAGTACCCATGTCGAAGTTCAGCAGTTTCGCGAAGCCGAGCGCCACCAGCAGGCACGTGACGCAGAGCACCACCGTTAGCGCCATTTGTGGAAGCGCATCGCGCTTCAAGGCGCGAAAGAACTGCGGACCGACCTTGTAACCGGTCGTGAAGAGGAAGAGGTCGAAGAAGACCGTCTTCACGGCGGCCGGCACCTTGATGTCGAGCTGGCCGACCAGGACGCCCGCCAGCAGGCAGCCGACAACGACGCCGAGGCTGAAGCCGCCAATTTTCGCCTTTCCAATGAGAAAGCCGAGAGCGATCGTCAGGAAGATGGCKAGCTCGGGATTATTGCGCAGGGCATCGACGATGTAGTTCATGCTTTGCCTCGCAGCATTGAACTCGGACATCCGATCAAGTCGTGACTGATCAAATGTCCGATGGTTGCCGAACGCAGGAAATCACCTGCCCACACCTTCACTCCTGCCGCTCTCGCGCGTCAGGGCTTTTTGGCGAGAGCGAGATTGTAGGCATCGAAGGCCTGGCGGTAGCCACGCGCCACCGCGCGGGTAGCGCGGCCG